>CAYNDN010000182.1:5067-8877 GCA_964395075.1 uncultured Lentimicrobiaceae bacterium
CGCAAAAAAATTAAAGGAATTTTGGAGAAGGGCGCGGGGAGGTATCAGCAATGATCAGGGTTTAATTTCTACAATCCTGATTGTGGTTCTTTTGAAAATCAGGTAAATTTGCCCGCTATAATTGGGCCGAAGCAAATGAAAATATCCATTCACTCAGGAGATAAAAAAATAAAATCACCCGAAAGCGAACTGCTTTTTTACCTGCTGGTGTTTGCCGGGTTATGGCTGTACATCTGGCTGCGGGCAATCTTTACCCAGATGACCCACGATGAAACCGCCAACTTTTTCAGGTTTGTCCACACGGGTGATTTTTTGCCTTACGGGCTGGATACATCGGCCACCAACCATATACTGAATTCACTCCTGGCGTGGGTTTTCTATTCATTGTTTGGAGCAGAACCAGTTGTGCTCAGGCTCAGCAACGTGTTGTTTTTCCCGATGTTTTTTTATTTCCTGGTCAGGTTTGCCGGGTTGATGCGGAGCCGCTTTTTACGGATCGGTTTTGTGGTGGTGGTTGCCTTGGCGCACAACCTCATCGAGTTTTTTGCCATGTCGCGGGGCTACGGCCAGTCGATGGCATTGCTTTTGGGAGCGATCTGTTTTCTGATGCAGGCGTTTCAAAAACCGACCGTTAAAAACTACCTTCTCACACTTCTGTTCGCAGTTTTTGCTCTGTCAGCCAACCTCACCCTTTTGAATTCGGTGATTCTGATTATCGGGTTTCTAATGCTACGGCTGCTTTCACAAAAGCAATTTAAAATCAGACAAACCTTAACGCACTGGCTCATCATATTAATTGTTGGCATCGTTCCATTTATATTTTTTGCTGCCTATCTGTTTCACCTGAAAAGCCTCGGCGATCTTTATTATGGCGAAGCCAGCGGGTTTTGGAACATTACCGTGAAATCTCTTATCAGAACCATGCTCGACCCGGGTTGGCCGATAATCGGGATTTTTGTGGTGATTTATCTTTTCGGGATTTTGTTTACCGAACTGTACCTGCTTTTCAGTAAATCCAGTTTTGAACGCTTATTTGATCCCGTTTTGCTTTTCTTTTATTTTTTGGTTGGAAATGTGGTGGCCGTTTTTCTGTTGAATGTTTTATTCGGGGTGAACTTCCCCGAAGACCGAACCGGCCTGTATTTTTTGGTTTACTTCATCGGTAGCATATTCTTTTTTACCGACCGGATTGCTTTTGATTTCAAACCAAAAGCCATTTTATTGGCTGTTGTACCGCTATTTATTTTCCCGGTTCATTTTTTTATCAACATCAACCTGAGCCACAACAGTTTCGAAGACCAAACCATTCCATTACGATTTTATGAAAAAATGGTGGCTGAGCATGATCCCGGAGAAATACCCCCAACAATTGGCGGCTACCGGGGGCGCGAATTGCGATGGGCATTTCTGAACTTCAGGCATGGCGGCGTTCTGGGTAAACTGCAGGGCAGTTTGTTTCACGACACGCTGGCCGATTATCATATCGCCGACACCAGCTATCCGGATTCGTTCAGAAAAATATATGATGCTGTGGATTACCATACTAACAGCATGTTTACGCTGCTCAAACGCAGGCAACAACCAGCCTGCAAGCTGGTACATGAAAAATCAGAAATCAAAACCAATGGCAAGCTCAATGAATTGTACTACCGGTTTTTTATTTTTGATGCGGATACACTTGCCGGGAAATCTGTAAGGATTGATTTCGACCTGCATTTTAATACAGAGGCCAAACCATTCATCGGGTGGCTAATTGCCAATACGCTGGCTGATGGGGACCGGCAAACCGCATACGAGTATTTTCCGTTGGAATGGCTCCGGACAAACTGGGAGGGGGATAACGGTCGTGTGAAGAACAGCATCATGGTGAAGCTACCTGACGAAATAAATCAGCTCAATTTTTATATATGGAACAAAAGAGAAGTTCCTTTTTCGGTGGATGACGGCTGGGTGAGGGTTTGGGTTTTTGAGTGATTGGAGGTGAGCGATGAGAGGTGAGCGATGAGCGATGAGCGGTGAGATAAGTTGTGAGTTGGGGTGCTAAAGTTTAGGATTGGAAGTTAGAAATCCGGGATATGAAGTTTTTGAAAGAAGCAAACAGGCCGCTTATAAAAATATGTTGCATAGCCAGCCAGGAGGAAGCGCAAATGGCCATTAATGCCGGAGCTTCGGCAATTGGACTTGTAGGCCCCATGCCCAGCGGACCGGGTGTGATTGATGACAAATTGATCCGGGAAATTGCTGAAAATGTTCCTAATGGAATTGACACTTTTTTGTTGACCAGCGAAACCATTCCATCTAAAATTATTGCGCATCACCAACGCACTAAAACAACAACCATTCAATTGGTGGACAAGGTGAGTAATGAAACTTACCGACAACTGAGAACCACGCTGCCGGATGTTAAACTGGTTCAGGTAATCCATGTGCTGGATGAGCTTTCGGTGGATGAGGCACTGGAGAAATCTGCTTATGTGGATGCATTGCTTCTTGATAGTGGTAATCCGGGATTGAAAACCAAAGTGCTGGGCGGAACTGGGAAAGTGCACAACTGGAGTTTAAGCAGGCAAATTGTGGAACAGGCCAGGGTGCCGGTTTTTCTGGCTGGCGGATTGAATCCCGGAAATGTCCGGCAGGCCATCGAACAGGTGCAGCCTTTTGGTGTGGATGTTTGCAGCGGCGTGAGGAGTGATGGAAAGCTGGATACCATAAAGTTAAAGGCGTTTATAAATGCATTTGGAAACGAAGCATGAAGTTCCGGGCATGCATGTTGCTCCACCCCATAATTATCCATTAGATAAATGCTTTAATTACATTTTGTAATGTTTGTCCTGTTACACCCCCTGAATTCGTTCAAATAGATGATGATAAAGAATCCGCTTGCGGATTCGGGGAAACAATGATTTCCAGGGACCGGATAATGAATTATCTGTACATTTGTAAGAAAATGAAATGAATACCACATGTTCAGACTTTTCTACATATGCTGGTTTTTTGCATTTTTATCCATGAATGTGCAGGGAAGCCAAATCCTGGATTCAGGATTGGCTGATCATCAGGTGGATCAACTTCCTGACGACACCGCAAAAGTGAACCAGTTGCTAAAGCTTGGAGAAAAGTTTTGTGCAACCAACAACCAGCAAGCGCTTTACTATCTGCAGGAATCACTATATCTTTCTAACCAGTTGAACTATAAGCGCGGGATTGTCTGGAGCTATCTTTGGCTGGGCAGGGTGTATTACTATAAGGACGAGTATAACCTGGCCACTACAAATTTGCAAAAAGCCAGGAATATGCTTAATGAGCTGGATGACAATTTCGGGCAGGCATTTTATTACTTTGCCCTGGGATCAATCAGCAATGTGAGAGGCAACCATGTGAACGCCATTGATGAGTTTCAGCAGGCGATGCATTATAGCCGCCTGGCCGGCAACAAACTATACGAATCAGGGGCAGCACTTGCCCTTGGCAGTATTCATCATAACAGGGGCGAACACGATCAGGCCATGAAATACTTCAACCAATCGCTAACTATCAAATTTGAGATCAACGACCAGAATGGTATTGCAAATATCTACAATGCCGTCGGAAGCATAAAAGAAACGCAACAGCAGTACGACTCTGCATTGTTCTATTATAATAAAGGATTTAAAATACGCAAGGCCAGGGGCAGCATCAGGGCAATAGCCAATTCGCTGATTTCCGTTGCGAAAGTTGAAATCAGCACCGGAAAATATGAAGATGCCATCGAAAAGCTTGAAGAGGCTTTTACTTATTATACCGAACTTGACGAGAAAACCGGCGCATGCT
>CAYNDN010000183.1:0-8866 GCA_964395075.1 uncultured Lentimicrobiaceae bacterium
TCGTGCTGATAATTAACAGGCGTGATGTTGTCAAGCAGTTCATCCAACAGGTAAGCATCCTTCATAAAAAAATAGCTTAGGAAAAGGATGGAAAACATGGCTATAAAAATAGAACCAGTAACTCCGACAATGGATGATACCGTATCAGAAAATGAGGCGAAGTTCAGGATGGTGTTTAATTGATCGGTGATGATTTGCCTGATGGTTTCGTCCTGGTTCAGGAAACCATATTCCTTGAGGAACAACTCCAGCTCCTGCAAAGGTTTTTGCACCGAATGCCCCAGCGAAGTAAAATCGATACCTGTAATCACATTGGCCTGAGCAGCAATAAGTGGCACAAATATGCCCAGAAATGTAAATACAACCAACAGCAGAACAAGCAGGGCCAAAAGTGCACTTACCGAATTGGGAATATGCACTTTACCAACCCTCAGTTTATTGAATCGTAAAACAAGGGGGCGCCCGATAAGTGATAAAATGATGGAGATGAACACATAAGTGACAATATTGGAAAAACGCCACACCAAATAGATAATAAGTGCAGCAAGTAAAAAACCACCTATGATTCTGAAAACACGATTCATTTTACCATTAGATATCAGGAATAGATGCAGACAAAAGTACGGGATTTTTTCCGTATTCATAAGGGTGCTAAAAAAAATTGGGATTTGATTTTTGTCATCTTGCCTGGTCGCTTTGTGTATGGCCATGATTATTTACACCCCAAAGAAATGTTGATTTCACAGCAATAAATTGTCATTTCACCATGAGCAAAATACACTTCACAGCTTTTCCATTGCACCCGGGGTAGCATCCAACCTACTTTTGCTTCATGACAATTCAACAAACTATGAACTTCAATAAAACAGAAATCATGAAAACAAAAGCAATCCAACTTACCGTAGCCCTTATGATGATAACATCTTATGCATTTTCACAAAATACAGCAGATAAAGTATGGACATCATTGAGCCTTAAAGGTGCCAACAAAGTAGAAATCAGGATGCTGATACCCGAAGATGAAGTACTGGTGCTCAATGTTTACAACCAAAATGACATGAAAGTTTATTCCAAGAGAATCAAGGATAAAAACAACCTGCTTTTTTCACATCAAATCGCTGAATTTCCCAACGGCATTTATACTTACGAAGTAAAGCATGACGATGAAATTGTGTTATCAACAGCAATTGTGAAATCAACCGGAAAAGATCTCTGCTATAAGCCGGTTGAAGCCATAGCTGAGGCCAGATAAAGGCTTAAAACCTGAACCTTTGCCTGGTTGAAAACTATTAACGTGAAAATTAATTAACCAGGAAACCATAACGCGACCCTGACCTTGGTGTCAGGGTTTTTTTGTGTTAAATTCATACACCCTCAAAATCTCCCCCTCAGGAAGATGTTAGCTTAAAATAGAGGAACTAATGCAAATTTTGTGGAAGATCATACAGAAAAACACACTTAAATCCGGCAGTCCACAGCAGGCAGTCAGCAGTCTACAGTCGTCAGGCAGCAGTTCCCATTTTGCAACTATTACTGCCTACCGGGAACTGCTGACTGCCAACTTTTTGAAAACATACACAAATCAGCAAAGAAAATTTAACTTTGCTATTTATTTTAAAAAGTGATGCGATGAAAAATCTTTTCCAAACAATTCTGGCTTTTTTCTTCATTATTTTTTTTGGGATAAATTTAAATGCCCAATCCGAAAAGGAGATCGTTGGCTACTACCCCAACTGGCAATGGTACGATCGCTCTCAGCTGGTCAATCCTGAATCCATTCACTACGAAAAATATACGGTAATAAACTATGCCTTTTTCAGGCCGTTAGCAGATGGAAGCCTGCAATCCACCGATAGCTGGGCAGATGAAAACCTGCTGCTGGGCCCAATGATCTGGTGGCCGGTACAAACCCACGATTCCACCAAAAGCCTCCCTTACCAGTGCGAAGAACATGGCGTAAAATTATTACCCTCGATTGGCGGGTGGAACGACTCATACAACTTTCCGGGCATTGCGGCTGATCCGGCAAAACGGCAAACATTTGTTGAAAGCTGCATAGATCTGATTGAAGAATATCATTTTAACGGCATCGACCTGGACTGGGAATATCCGGGATTTGCTCCTAATGGTGGCACTCCCGCAGATAAGGAAAATTTTACCCTGCTGGTGCAGGAATTGAAGGATGGACTTGACAACCTTTCAAACCAAACCGGTGAAGAATATTTATTGACCTCATGTTTTGGTGTTTCGGAGGATAAAATGCAAGCCATCGAGTGGGAAAATATTCTAGAACTGGTAGATATGGTAAACCTGATGACCTATGATTTCCATGGAAGCTGGGATCCGGAGAGCAACCACCATACACCGCTTTTTAGTCCGGCAGTTGGAGATCCTGAGTGGTGTTTTCATGGTGCATTCACCAAACTTACCCAGGAATTTGGGGTTCCGCCTCAGATGATCAATATGGGTGTTGCATTTTATGGTAAGGCTCTGGCCAATTGCACGGAACTCTATGGAAGCCACACAGGATACGACGGATCGACTTTCTGGGAAGATGAAGGACAGCCCTTGTATTACAACATCATGAAAAAGATGGACATGTTTAATGAATTTTGGGATGACCAGGTGAAATGTCCTTACCTGCTTGGCAATTCGATTAACACTTTTGTTACTTACGATAATCAGCTCTCGGTGGCATATAAAGCACAATATGTGATGGACAACGATGCCAAGGGTGTAATCATTTGGGAGATCACCGGAGATTACATTGAGACTTCGCCGGGTAGCGGCCAGATTGCAGGAACCCCGCTATTGGATACCCTTCACCAGGTTTTCGGACTGGTAACCAACACATCAAACCAACCGACAAATGAAACCACTTTTAAACTTTTCCCAAATCCCGCTTCCAACCAGGTTTTCATTTCATCGTCAATAGATTTTTCTACAATTGAAATCAGGGATATGGAAGGCCGGCTTTCCAGGGAGGTTCCTTTTTCAAAACAACTCGACATTAAGTGGCTGGAACGTGGTATTTATTTGTTGCAACTCAAAAACCCGGGGAAAGTAGTAACAAAAAAACTGGTGAAGAGGTAGGTTCAAATATTTTGATATTCATTTACTGTGAGTTTCGGTGTCCCTGAATTCGGCTCATTTACAGGTAAATCAAATTTCATAATCACAGGCATAGGAAAGTCAACTCCTGTTACCACAGCTTCCCCCTCTCCGAATACTGGTAAAAAGTCCAAAGTATTTTTATCAATTAAAACGCTTTAAACTTCTCGCCCATGTAGTGTTTCAGGTTCCATTTTTTTGTGGTGTCTAAAGCACGTTCGAGGCAAATGAATTTTTGGTCGGTGTGGGTTTTGAAATGCTCAAGGGTTTCCATATCAATTACTACATCCAAACAAATCAATGTTTCTTTTTCACCATCGGTGGCACATAGAATTTCATTCTTTTTAAATTCTTCCTGCTTGTTTTTCTTTTCTTCAATTATTTTTTCAACAACACGTTTGTTGCGTTCAATGGTAATGTCACTAATTTTTTTGTAGCCTGCTTTGTAAGCTTCGCTTTTTTTTGTCGGTTGCTTCGGGGAGTTGAACCAAAATGTATTTAATTAATCTTCCATTCTCTTGATTTAAATGTGAAACAGCCTGGCCACTTGATCCGGAACCTGCAAAAAATCAAGCACAATATCTCCACCTTCTGTAACCTGATCAATTAATTCAGCAACAATTGCTGAAGGTTTTGGAAAATCAAAAATTCTATTTTCAAATAATTGCTCAATTTCAGCAGTGCCATTTCGTGTAAAAATATCTTCACCAATTATGGAACTAAATCCTGGAAGATTCTCATCTAATTCCTCAAGAAAAACTTTTCGTCTTGGTCTTCCCTGACTTAATTTCGGCCATAATATTCTTCCTTCATTAATCAAGCGATTCATTGTGTTTCTATCATATCTCCATCCCATTATTGGCTTTCCATAGTTTATATTACTCATTCTCTAATTTCTTTATAGTGATATTTTCTACCAATGATTTCATTTGTGTAATTGCCATTGAATTGAGTTGTATCAGCCGCTTTTTTTGCGATACTCCCTGATGAATAAACATGGCATTGATGCTTTCCAAATTAGATAATACTACTAATTGCTGTATTGTTGCAAAATCTCTTAAGTTTCCTTTTTCGTTAGGGTTTTCTTCTCTCCATTGTTTGGCAGTTTTGCCAAATAGGGCCATATTCAGCACATCGGCTTCATTGGCGTATATTATTGATGTTTGTTTGCTGGTTAATGCTATTGGAATAAGCTTTTCCTTTATGGCATCTGTATGGATTTTATAATTGACTTTGGCAAGCGTTCTTTGAAAGTTCCATTGTAATTTCAATCGGTCACTTTCATCATCTTTTAGACGTTGATATTCTTTTATTAGTAGTAACTGGAACTTTGGACTAATCCACATTCCAAAATGAAAGGCGATATCTTTATGCCCATAAGTACCTCCATATCTTCCTGCTTTTGCAGTTAAACCTATTGCATTGGTTGCTTCAATCCAGTTTTTAACCGATAATACATAATTGTTACTACCAGCTTCATTTTTAATTATACCGAATTCGGTATAATTAAAATCAGGATTATTTAAGGCTTCCCATTCTCCGAGATACTCAATAGTGCTTTTTAAGCTAAGCCATTTAATAATTACAACATCCTGTAATTGGCTTTTCGCCATATCAGTAAGAGAAATGTAATCTTCTTTCTTTTGAGGAAGTATTGCTATCGAAGTGCCTTCAATGGTTATTTGTTTCGTTTTACCCATTATGCTTCTTCTATTAATTTATTAATCGTTTTGTTGGCTTCTTCTTTAAAGAACTGATAATCTTTTACAGGAGCTTTGTATTGCACATCTATGCCAAGTGTTGCAAAATGCTTTAATGCACATTCAATTTTATAAATTTCACTTTCTTTTAGAGATTTTTTATCATTAATGTAGTTAGTAACTTTAAATTCAATCTTTCCACTTTTAACCTGATGCCAGGCTTTTATTTTAGCTTTTGGGTCGCCTTTGCTGTTCTGAGTTTCCGAGAGTTCGAGTTTTAAAGTGGCTTCATCATTTTTCTCGGTAACTGTTAAAACCTCAATTTTCTTTACTAAACCTTGTTTGTAGCTATCGTAAGGTGTAAGACGATACATTTTGTTTTTGGAAACCTTATGAGTTGCTGAATACCGAATTTTAAAAAGTGGGTTGAGCTTTTTAATCCTTTCTATGGAATTCTCGGTGTCCATTCCTTCCCGTGGTTCATCCATTATGATGATTGGATTTGTTTTTCCAATGGCATCGATAAATGGGATATTGTAGAAAAGGTTTTCCCGCTGTGCCCGATTTAAAATTCTATCGTCAGAAGCAAAAGAAGCTAAAGTCATAACCATTATTTGCGGTTTCTTCATCAATTCCGTTTTCAATCAAAACCGATTTTACATTTTCAGTCAATTCTTTCTTAGAAAGCGTACATATATTTGAACGAATACCTTCGGTACAAGTATTATCAAATGTATTTTTGTTGTTTCCTTCAAATACATTAACAATAGACTTGATTGCCACTTGCTGGTATTACAGTTCTTCTAATTTTATTTCCATCTGTTCAGGCGTTCTTTTTGTTCATGTATTTTATTCTTTGCTCTGCAACTTTCAATGCTTTTTGCCCAAGTTCTTCGTCTTTAATTTCGTAAACTATCTTTTCACTTAAATAGTGAACGAGTAACTCTTCTTTTTTCAGGTCAAGGATTTCTGCCAGTTTAATTATTTGTTCTTTACTTGCTTTTCTTTCACTTCTTTCAATCTTGCTCAATATAGCTGTGTCAATATCAAGTTTTGCAGCTACTTGTCTAAGAAACAACTTTTTTTTCTCCCTGTTTTCCCGAAGTATTTCTCCAGTCGATTTGTTAATGTTCATTTGTGATATTTCGCTTGATAAATTCTATTTGACAAAAATAGTCAAATCTATTCTATCATTTGTAATTACTCAAATATTTTACTCATTTTATTAACAATTACCAATCGAATCAAAAAAAAACCAAATGTGTATTAGTATGCAGTGTTATTATCAGGCATTTGGGAATCATTTTTAGAAATTCATTTCACCATTTCTTTTTTTAAATTCACCTCTCCATCTTTCCACTTCACAACTATTTCATTGATTTTGGTCGCCTGCCTGTCCTACATTTGTATCAACACAATGAAACAAACAACATTAAAACTTAAAAACTTATAATCATGAAATCAACAGCAATTCACCTCACAGTAATTTTTATGATGATCGCAACAGTGGTTTTCTCGCAACAGAAATCCAATTCGGTAGTTTTTGCAGCAGTTTCACTGGAAGGTAAGGATAAAGTAGAAATCAGGATGATGATGCCTGATGATGAAACCGCCGTAATAAAGGTGTTTGATGAAACCCGAAAAAACCTCCTCACCAAGCGCATCAGCAACAAAAACAATTTGCTTGTTTCACACATCATAACCGATTTTCCCAGTGGCACCTACACTTATGAAGTTAAATCAGGGAAAGAACTAATTACCTCTGCCGAGATTGTAAAACAATCAGGAAAGGATTTGTTTTACAGGCCATCCGAGGCATTCGCCGAAGTAAAATAAGTTCTCACAATACTAATTTTCAACTATAGCTTGGTTGAAACAAAAACCCCGGCCATTTATATGACCGGGGTTTCTTTTGTATAGTACTTTAATTTCTGATGTTATCCGTTCAAGGCTTCGGCGCCACTCACAATTTCCAAAATTTCGTTGGTAATGGCTGCCTGGCGGGCTTTGTTGTATGACAGCTTCAGGTTTTTAAGCAACTCATCGGCGTTGTCGGTGGCCTTGTGCATGGCCGTCATCCTGGCCCCATGTTCCGAAGCAACCGAATCGAGCAATGCTTTATAAAACTGAATCTTCAATGATTTGGGTATCAGTTCACTTACAATTTCCTCTTTTGAAGGCTCAAAAATAAAATCTGTTTTTGGGTTTTTAGCTGCCTTTTTGCTGGAAGTTTTTGGTGGTGCAATTGGGAGGAAGTTTTCGGTTTGCAGGATCTGAACAGCCGCATTTTTAAACTGGTTGTATATAATCTCAACCTTATCATACTTACCGTTGGCAAAATCTTTCATGATACCTTCAACCACCGGTAAAATCTCATTAAACGACAAATCTTCGAGCAACTCATCATAGCGATGATCTACCTTAATTCTTCTTGCCTTCAGGAAATCAAAAATCTTTTTCCCGATGGTATAAATTTCAACGTTTCCCTGGTTGTATTGCGATTTAAAAACACCATTGATCTTTTCCAGAACAGCTTTGGCAACATTGGCATTAAATGGTCCGCATAGCCCACGGTTGGAAGCAATGGCAACAATCAGGATTTTTCCTTTATCACGTTTTTGTGCAAAAGTACTTTCGGTAGTTTCCTCCATCGCCGAACTGATATTTTGCATAATCTCAGTCAGTTTTAAAGCATAGGGCCGCATATTCTGGATGGCATTCTGGGCTTTCCGCAACTTAGACGCCGACACCATCTTCATGGCACTGGTAATCTGTTTGGTGGACTTTACCGAATCAATTCTTATCCTTACTTCCTTTAAACTTGGCATATCGTTTTACTGGAAATTTTAGTACTTATTCCGGGGTTCCTGATTATTTCTTTTCGTATTTTGTTGCTATTTCACGCGCCACTTTTTCAAGGGTTTTCACATCCTCGTTAAGCAATTTACCTGCCTGCAGGTTTTTCAATATTGCTTCGTGGTTAACTTCAAGGAAATGCAGATATTCCACTTCAAAGTCTTTAATGCTTTCCAGCGGCACTCTTCTCAGCAAACCACGGGTTCCGCAGAAAATAATGGCCACCTGCTTTTCAACGGCCATTGGCGAATATTGTGCCTGTTTCAGGATTTCCACATTGCGGCGTCCTTTTTCCAGCACACTCATGGTAGCTGAATCCAGGTCGGAGCCAAACTTGGCAAACGCCTCCAACTCACGAAACTGAGCCTGGTCGAGCTTCAATGTACCAGCTACTTTTTTCATCGATTTAATCTGTGCATTACCACCCACACGTGAAACCGAGATGCCCACATTAATGGCGGGGCGAATGCCGGCATTAAAGAGGTTTGATTCAAGGAAAATCTGGCCATCTGTGATCGAAATAACGTTGGTTGGGATATACGCTGATACGTCGCCGGCCTGTGTTTCGATAATCGGGAGTGCTGTAAGTGACCCGCCACCTTTCACCAAAGGCTTAAGGCTTGGAGGCAGGTCGTTCATTTTTTTGGCAATTTCGTCAGATTCAATGATCTTGGCGGCACGCTCCAACAAACGCGAGTGCAGGTAGAATACATCACCCGGATAAGCTTCACGCCCTGGTGGACGGCGAAGCAGCAGAGAAACCTCACGGTAAGCAACAGCCTGTTTTGACAGGTCGTCGAAAACCACCAGTGCCGGGCGGCCTGTATCGCGGAAATACTCTCCAATGGCAGCACCGGCGAAAGGTGCATAAAACTGCATGGCTGCAGGATCGGATGCTGATGCTGAAACCACCACAGTGTAGGGAAGTGCCCCGTTATCATCAAGTGTTTTCACAATGTTTGCAACCGTAGAGCCTTTTTGCCCTGATGCCACGTAAATACAGTAAACCGGTTCACCTTTTTCGTAGAACTCTTTTTGGTTAATGATGGTGTCGATGGCAATGGCGGTTTTTCCGGTTTGCCGGTCGCCAATGATCAACTCCCGCTGGCCCCGTCCGATCGGGATCATGGCATCTATGGATTTAATCCCTGTTTGAAGGGGCTCATTTACCGGCTGACGATAGATAACGCCGGGGGCCT
>CAYNDN010000184.1:0-8136 GCA_964395075.1 uncultured Lentimicrobiaceae bacterium
AAAACGATCACTGGAGGCCTTATACCAAAAGGAAGGGCTTACGGGGCTTCAGGAGGACTCAGGTTTTGAAAGAATGGTTTCCTTTCCGCGCAGCCCTGTATTCAGTTTAAAGTCGAAATCAATCCCCAGGAAGTCCAGCCCTTCAATTACATTGGCGCGTGTCACCGAATCGTTTTCCCCAATACCGCCAGTGAATACGATGATATCAACGCCACCCATGACCGCTGCATAAGCACCGATATATTTTTTTACACGGTAAGCATACATCCGGTAAGCCACCTGTGCCCGGTGGTCGCCTTTTTCGGCAGCAATCTCCACATCGCGCATATCCGATGAAAGTCTCGAAACACCAAGCACACCGCTAAATTTGTTCACCAGCGTATTGGCCGTTTTCAGGTTCAGGTCTTCTTTGTTCATGATGTGGAACAGTGCGCCTACGTCCAGATCACCGCAGCGGGTACCCATCATTACACCTTCAATGGGGGTCATGCCCATGGAGGTATCCACAGATTCACCCAATTTTACGGCAGCCATAGAGGCCCCGTTACCAAGGTGGCAGGTTACGATTTTTTGTTTTTTAATGTCAACATCCAAAATTTCGCAGGCGCGGGCCGAAACGTATTTGTGGCTGGTACCGTGAAATCCGTACCGGCGGATTTTATGTTTTTCGTAAAGGGAGTAGGGAATTCCGTAAAGGAATGAATGCTCGGGCATGGTTTGGTGGAAAGCGGTATCAAAAACGCCGGCCTGCGGGATGCCAGGGAGCAACTGCTTCATAGCGTAAATTCCTTTAAGATTCGGTGGGTTATGCAACGGTGCCAGCTCTGATGATTTTTCCAGCGCATCTATCACTTCATCCGTAATGGCTACACTGCCACTGAACTCTTCGCCTCCGTGCACTACGCGGTGCCCAACAGCCTGAATTTCGTCCAGGGTTTTCAGGCTTCCGTAATCTTTGTCGATGAGCACACCAAGCAGATATTCGATGCCCGACTGATGATCCAGGATTTCGCCTTCGGCTTTCAACTCTTTGCCATCTTTGCGTTTATGTTTGATGGAAGCCCCCTTCAGCCCGATCTTATCCACGAGGCCTTTGGCCAAAACCTCGTTTTCGGGCATATTAAACAATTGGTATTTTATGGATGAACTTCCGCAATTCAATACGATTATTTTCATTTCTTGTTAGTTTTCAATAGTTAAAAATGCAATGAATTATCTCCCCAGGGTTCTCACTGTTCCATACTTTGGTGATTTTACACCGTCTTTCCAATAGTAAAATCCTTCGCCCACATACCGGCCAAGCATTTTTGCCCTCACCATTCTTTTGATGATGGGAGAGGGCTTGTATCGGAGGTCACCCTGCTCATGATAAAGGTTTTGCATCCATTTATGGATTTTATCCACCCCGAATTTATCGGCCATTTCAAACGGGCCAAACTCAAATCCGGTAGCTTCCTTCATTACTTCGTCAATATCAGCCACATGCGCCACGCCTTCCATCAAAATACTGCATGCTTCGTTGATCATGGTTACAATCATCCTGGTGCTGATATTTCCCGGCGATTCGCTGCATTCGATGATCTTTTTGCCAATCATTCTCGAGAATTTATCCACCATTTCAAAAGTATCATTGCTGGTGTTGGCATGGCGCACCACCTCAACAATGTTGATTTTGGAAACCGGACTGATGAAATGCATACCCAACGCTCTTTGCGGGTGTTCCAGCACAGATGCCAGATCAGAGATCATGAGCGTAGCTGTGTTGGAGGTTATCACAGTTTTTTCATCTACAACCTGTTCAACTTTGCGGAAAACCTCCATACGTTCTTCAAGGCTGGTGCCTGTTTTTTTTGAATGGATGGTTTCGATAATGATGTCGCAGTCGCTCAGCAGGGCATAATCGGTTGAACCTTTAACGCGGGAGAGTACAAGCTTTTTCTCACTTCCGGTCATGCCCCATTTGGCAATCCGGCTTTCAAGTTCTTTATCCATGCGTTGCATGATATCCTCTATGCGGGTTTCATTCAGGTCAATAAAAACCACCTCAATGCCTTTTTGGCTCACATGAAGTGCAATTTCCTGTCCCACAGAACCACAACCAATGAGCCCGACTTTCTGGAGCATACCTTTTGGCTGAAGGTTTTTGCTCAGGCTGAATCGTTCCAGTTTTTCTGACATAATTTTGGGTTTATGAAATGCTTAATATGTTGATATCCAAATATTAATATGTTTCTATGCTGTTTTTCGGCGCAAAAGTAAGTAAGTTATCAGCGAAATATTTGAAGTAAGATATTATTTATAAACATTTTAAATTTAGAAAGTATGAAGCATTTCAGGCAATTTAGTGATTTAGGCAATACTTGATAAGGTGCTGATAAACAGCGGTAACCAAAATGTCCGAATTATTTATGTGCATCAATTGCAATAGTTTGAAAAGACCACCACAAGAATGTGTCAATATTTAGAATCAATCAATTTTGATTACCAAAAAAATGTTATAATTTTGGCAGCTAATTGATTTGTTGTTAATAAATTAACAATGTAAATACCTAATACTCAGCTATGAAAAAATCTTTTGCACTATTTTTTGGGTTTTTCTGTGTGGTAACAATTTCTTACGGCCAGGATGCCCAAAAATTTGGGATCAAATTCACCGGTTTTGTTAAATCGGATATCTATTATGACTCCCGTCAGTCTGTGTCAATTCGTGACGGTCATTTCCTGTTGTATCCAAAAAATGAGAATTTAGACCCCAATAATAATGATATCAATGCCAAATCTGATTTTAACATCATCAGCATTCAAACCAGGCTTCGTGGAAATATAACAGGACCAGACGCATTTGGTGCGAAAACCTCCGGAGCCATCGAAGGCGAGTTTTTTGGTCATGCATCCGGCGAAATCAATGAGTTCAGGTTACGCCATGCCTATGTGAAGCTGGATTGGACAAAAACCTCGGTGCTGGTTGGTCAATACTGGCACCCGATGTTCATAACAAAATGCTTTCCCGGAACAGTATCTTTTAATACTGGTGTGCCTTTTCTCCCATTTAGCCGAAACCCTCAAATTAGAATCTCTCAAAAATTGGGAAATTTTAAAGGAATTTTTACTGCTCATACCCAGCGCGATTTTGTAAGTAGCGGGCCTGATGGTGCAAATACAAAATATTTGAGGAATTCGGTATTACCTGCATTAAACCTCCGTTTCGAATATGAAGCGGCATACGATAATGGGCATGAATTACTTTTTGGCATCTCGGCAAACTATAAGAGTCTGGTGCCTCGTCTGGATACTGATTCTAATTATGTGGCTGAAAACAAGGCTTCAAGTATGGCTCTAATGGCATATTTGAAGTATAAAATACCTTTTATGACAATGAAGTTAGCTGCTTTCCGTGGCCAGGATGCTTATAATCTAACCATGCTCGGTGGCTATGCTGAAGAGAAAATTGCCGATCCGGTAACTGGTGATTTCGATTATGTACCATTTTGTACCATGTCAGTTTGGGGTGATTTCCACACAAACGGCAAGGTTTGGCAGGTAGGGCTTTTTCTGGGGGTGACTGAAAATTTGGGTGCTGCTGAAAGCATTTTCATTGACAAAGAAAAAAACCCAGGATCTCCTGAAGGTGGGATAATAGGTTCTTCGCATGTTTATGCCAGAGGTGCTGATATAGAATATGTGTATAGGATTGCTCCAAGATTTATTTACAATACCGGTAAGTTCAGGATAGCCCCTGAGGTTGAATACACGGTTGCCGCTTATGCCACCAAAGATTCGAAGGGAAACTACAACATTGATTCAAAAGGTAGGGTAACTGATTCGAAAGAGGTGGGATTGGTAAGATTTTTACTCGGCGTATATTATTTCTTTTAACAGATAAAATTTATTCAATAGTTCAATTTATTAAACTAATAATTAAACCAAAAAGATTATGACAAACAAGATTTCAAACCTGGCGGAATATTTTCAGAAGTACCAGGAAAGTGTAGCTAACCCTGAAGGATTCTGGGCAGAGATTGCAGAAAGCCACTATTGGCGTAAGAAATGGGACAAGGTGCTGGATTGGTATTTTGATGGCAAAGATGCACCTTATGTAAAATGGTTCCAGAATGGTAAGCTCAATATTACCGAGAATATTTTCGAAAGGAATATGTTCCAGCGCAAGGATCAGCCCGCAATTATCTGGGAGCCAAATGATCCTAAGGAAGCAAGTGTGACTTACACCTATGGTGAGCTTTATGAAAAAGTTTGTCAGTTTGCAAACGTACTTACAGCTCAGGGTGTTAAAAAGGGAGATCGTGTAGCTATTTATCTGCCGATGATCCCTGAACTGGCCATCGCCATGCTGGCCTGTGCGCGAATCGGTGCCATCCACAGCATTGTATTTGCAGGATTCTCAGCCAACGCACTTGCCGACAGGATAAACGATTCTACCTGCAAAATGGTGATCACCTCAGATGGTGCTTATCGCGGAACTAAAAATGTTCCACTGAAAGAGATCGTTGATAAAGCACTGGAAACCTGCCCTTCAATAGAAACAGCAATCGTTTACAAGCGTACCGGCGAAAACATCAATATGAAAGAAGGCCGTGACCTTTGGTGGCACGACCTGGTTGATGGAGTTGGCACAGATAACAAAGCTGAGGTGATGGAATCTGAGGATACGCTATTTATTCTTTACACTTCAGGATCCACCGGTAAACCAAAAGGCGTACAGCATTCCACAGCCGGTTACATGATTTATGCCGAATACACATTTAAAAATGTATTCCAATACAGCGATGGCGATGTTTACTGGTGTACCGCCGATATCGGATGGGTAACAGGGCATTCTTACATCGTTTACGGGCCTCTGCTTGCAGGAGCCACATCCATAATGTTCGAAGGCGTCCCAACGTGGCCGGATGCCGGAAGGTTCTGGGAAGTTGTTGAAAAATACAAGGTAAATCAGTTTTATACAGCACCAACTGCTATTCGTGCACTCGTAGCACAGGGTAATGAGTTTGTTACCAAACATGACCTCAGTTCGCTCAAGGTACTGGGAACCGTTGGTGAGCCTATCAACGAAGAAGCCTGGCGCTGGTACCACGATGTTGTTGGCGGAGGCCGCTGCCCGATTGTGGATACATGGTGGCAAACCGAAACTGGTGGCATCATGATTTCTCCAATTGCAGGTATCACACCAACAAAGCCTTCTTTTGCCACTCTTCCACTTCCAGGAGTACAGCCAATATTGGTTGATAATGAAGGGAAGGAACTGAAAGGAAACGGCGTTGAAGGAATTTTGTGTATCAAGTATCCCTGGCCGGGAATGTTGCGCAGTACCTATGGCGATCACCAACGTTGCTACCAAACTTACTTCTCAAGCTTTAAGGGCCTCTACCTCACCGGTGACGGCGCCAAGCGTGACGAAGAAGGATTCTACCGGATCATTGGCCGCATCGATGACGTGATCAACGTTTCAGGTCACCGTATTGGTACTGCTGAAGTTGAAGATGCCATAAACCAGCATCCAAAAGTTAACGAATCAGCTGTAGTTGGTTATCCTCATGAAATAAAAGGAGCCGGAATTTATGCTTATGTAACCTGCGACGAGCTCTCAGAACATGAAATGGATACCATCGAAAAAGAAATCAGGGATACTGTTACCAAGGTGATTGGACCAATCGCCAAACCTGATATGATCCAGATCGTTAGCGGATTGCCAAAAACACGTTCAGGAAAGATCATGCGTCGTATCCTGCGAAAGATTGGTGAAGGTGATGCTACCAACCTCGGTGATACTTCAACTTTGCTCGATCCGGGTGTAGTTGAAGAAATTATTGAAGGTGCTAAAGTTAAAGTAAAACGATAAATCTCAGTTAACATATCAAAGTAAAAGGCATTTCGGATTTTGATCCGGAATGTCTTTTATTGTTTTATTTTTTGAATCAGTTTGAAATCAAATAAATTTATGAGACTATGACAGAAAAGAAAGTTATGAACCGTAATCTTGTTGTTGTTGGGGCAATTCTTATTCAGCTTGCACTTGGTGCTATTTATGCCTGGTCGGTATTTACACCGGGGCTTAAAGAATCTGGTTGGACGAGTACCGAAACACAATGGGTATTTGCACTTGGGTTGGCATTTTTTGCCATATCAATGGTTTTTGCCGGCAGGAAATTGAATTCATGGGGGCCTAAGAAACTTGCCATAATAGGCGGTATAATATTAGGACTGGGATATACATTTGCAGGCCTGTTTGGCGGTACAAGTTTTTGGGCTTTGGCAATTTTAATTGGTGTAGTTGGTGGAATTGGAATTGGGATAGCTTATGTTGTGCCGATTGCAGTTGGTATGCGTTGGTTCCCTGATAAAAAAGGTATGATAACCGGCCTGGCAGTAGCAGGGTTTGGTTTTGGTGCTATGGGTTGGGTAAAGCTGGCCGGGTCGTGGGGAAATCTATTGGAAACCATCGGCCTCAGCAGTACATTCATTGTTTATGGAATCGCATTTGCCGTAATGGTTATCATTGGTGGTATGTGGATGATTTTTCCACCGGAAGGATGGCTACCAAAAGGATATACTCCCCCGCAAGCAACTGCTACATCAAAGCCCGCAGGAACCAGTGATTTTGATTCAAACTCCATGTTAAAAACCATTCAGTTTTATCTGATTTTTTTCACATTTGTTTTTAGCGCAGGAGCTGGCTTGATGTCCATTGGACTGATGAAATTGTATCCGATGCAGGCACTCATGGATGCAGGTATGAACGAAATGCAGGCAAGTGCAGTTTCTGGTACGGCAATGGCTGTATTCTTCAGTTTGGCAAATGGCCTGGGGAGAATTTTATGGGGCACATTAAGTGATAAGCTTGGGCGCAAAACTTCCATTATTATTATGACAGCAACTCAGGGGCTTTTGCTGATAGCATTTACTTTTATGGCCGGAAGTGAATTACTTTTATATGTTGGTGCTACCCTGATCGGGTTTAATTTTGGTGGAAATTTTGCACTTTTTCCAACCATCACTGCCGATACATTTGGCGCTAAAAATGTTGGTCAGAACTATCCTTTTGTATTCCTGGCTTACGGTGTCGGTGGAATTGCAGGGCCGATCTTAGGTGGTCTACTTGGCGATCTGGGGAATTTCCCGTTGGCATTTACTATCTCAGGTATTGCAGTTTTAGCTGGAACCGTTTTAACGATAATGGTAAAACCCGCAAAGCGTTAATCATTGAGCAATATTGTTTCTACAACCCCGGGCTGTGTTGGTTCGGGGTTTTTATTTTTGGTTTGCAAGTTCACAAATAATTAATAGTGATTTAATATTTCAGAATTCGGTATGTGAATACTTATTTGTATTTTTACACCTCCAAAATATAAGTACCATAAACCGAAACCCAATGACTTCAACAACCCGTTTCCCCAACGAGGAAAAACAATCGCAGCCATCTGTTGATACCGGTGATCAATCCAACACAAAAAATTCTTTGCTTAAAGCATTATTTTCACTGCACACCAGGAGGGATTATTATACCCAATATTTACTTAAAATAATAGGTGTGATCGTGGTTGCCGGAATTCTGGTAGGCCTGTATGAATTATTTGGCTTGTGATTATCGCAGTAATTTCTTTGTAATCATCTGGTTTTTCCGGTTGGTGATTTTTACAAAATAAATTCCCTTATCAAAACCGGTTAAATCCAGTGATAAAGTTTCAGGGCTTTCCTCAGGAAATTCTTTGGTGAAAAGCCTTCTTCCTGATACATCCAGGATTTCAATTTGTAAACCGTCTTTATTGAATCCGGGTTGCAGTTCAATAAACGTAGGGCCAGTTGTTGGGTTTGGGTATATCCTGATGTTTTTATCCGGCCTGATGATTTCCACAGTGCTCACCAACCCTCCCAGTATTTCAATTCCCGTATTGTCGGGGTCAAGCCAGGGTTTCAATTGGGTGGTATCGGTGTCGCCGATTTGGTCCCAGGAATGTGAGAATTTTCCATAGTAATCTGGTCCGGTCAGATTGCTGCAACTGGCATCACCACCCGTAAGTTGCCCTAAGATCAAGCCCTGATCATTAAATATGGGTGAACCTGATGAGCCACCTTCGGTAACGCCCCAGTTTGTTTCGGTTTGTGTCCAGACTACCCGCC
>CAYNDN010000184.1:8146-8862 GCA_964395075.1 uncultured Lentimicrobiaceae bacterium
GTGGAAATGAGTGGAGCGGTGTACTTAGAAATCTTTTTAATATCGCCTTGCGGGTGATGAACAGTTACACCCTCATCACTTGTTTCATCTATCCTGGTCCAGCCATTAAAATACGGATCAAAATCAATGGGAACGGATTCATTTAACATCAGCAATTTAAAATCACTTTCAAAACCGGCACCTCCTGCAGCAGCTAATTTGGTTGCGCCAATCATAGTGTAAAAACTAAAAGTAGTGTCGGTATCGGGGTCTTCACAATCATCACTTTGGTATCTGAAATAAAAAATCCAGCTATCATAATCTTCAGGGGATGCATTGGCTCCGCAATGATCGGCAGTGAGAAAATATGGT
The DNA here is from genome assembly GCA_964395075.1 of uncultured Lentimicrobiaceae bacterium. GTDB lineage: Bacteria > Bacteroidota > Bacteroidia > Bacteroidales > 4484-276 > SABY01. The sequence goes on from CAYNDN010000184.1 coordinate 8,498, forward strand.
GTGTGATCCAGCTTTGTATTGTTTACCAGCGATCCGGTGCACCACAGCGAACTGCTGCCCTGCTTAACAATAATCCTTACTACACCGTTTGCCTGGTTTTGCCAGTTATTTCCTTCAGGGCATTTCACATTCACCTCGCAGGTGTCGGAATTACCAAATCCCCGATTACCAAAAATATTTTCGGCAGTGCGATATACATAACCCACTTCATTTATCCGGATTTCAGGCATTAACCGGCTTCCTGCAGGTTGAAGATATTCAAGTATGGTTTTTTCTCCATGGATCATTTCCGTTGCAAACGACCCACCATTTCTGTTGTTAAAATCGGTAAATGCTCCGGCAATTTGTTTTTGCGCACTATCATA
>CAYNDN010000185.1:0-8858 GCA_964395075.1 uncultured Lentimicrobiaceae bacterium
ACTTACAACTAATATTCTGCCATAATTTGGCAGAATATTAGTTGTAAGTTTCTAAGGTAATCCATTGTAATAATTTTTAAAAAGCGTGTTATCTTTGATTAAAATAAGTAACGAATTGAACAACACCAAAAACATTAACGCAATGAAAGATTTAAAACTGATTCTTCCGTTAATAATTTTGATTCTCGTGATTTCGGCCTGTAACGATGATGAAAACGATGATCCGGCAATGAAAACTTCAAACTGGAGTTTTGCGTTAACCTTTAACATCACCGATCCGGATACCTATTCTTTTGATGCCGGAGGAACTGCTACCGCTGACGAAACGGACACGGAATACACGATCACGGCCAACTATTCCATCGGGAATGCTGATTTTTCGGATGTGGTGATCGAAGGCGTGATAGAAAATGACCTTTGGGATTTCACCAATAAAACCCTCCAAATCGATTTCCAAAACGGTGATATCCAGTTTACCGAGATCATCAACTTTAGCATCACCGATCTTACCATGGATGGGGGCACTGCCACCGGCACGGGAGATATTACCATAGAAAATGTTGAAGCCGGAACCACCGAATCAGGTACAATTGAATTCACTGCCCATGCAATGCTTCCAGAATAATCAGGGATACGCAGCAATGGATTATTTCCTGATCCCCATTTCAGCATTTTTATGATTCCAACCTTACGAAATCTAAACATTGTAAGTAGTTGATGGTTTGTTCGACTAATAGACAACAAATCAAAAAACACATTATCATGCAATTCGAAAAACAGCGTATAAAAAATGCCCTGTGGGGCTTGTTTATTGGAGATGCCCTGGCCATGCCGGCACACTGGTATTACAAGGTAACCCTTATTCCAAAAACTTTTGGCGGACCTGTTGAAAAATATGAATCCCCAAAACATCCGCATGTTGAAGCTTTTATGGTGGGTGGAAGTTACAAGCCTGATGTGGAATCAGCAAAAAAACACAACCGGAAATACGACATCCTCCATGAACATGCAAAATTCTACAATACCTCTTACACCGATTTTGAATCATCAGGTTTTGAAAAGGATGAAAAGGGCATGATCGCTGAAAAAGACCGTTACCATTACCATCATGGCCTCGAGGCTGGTGAAAACACGCTAAATGCCCATTTGGTAAGATTGCTCATGCGGCATGTAATTTCAAACGGCAAATATGATCAGGCTAAATTCCCGGATGAATTTGTTGATTTTATGACCACTCCGGGTAATGTGAAAGATCCTTACACTGAGGGATATCTTCGTGCCTGGTTCGAGAACTATTCCAAAGGGTATCCTGCATATGCATGCGCGGCAAACCAGTATGATAATCCCGGAATCAATGGATTGGGAGGGTTGATCAGGCCTTTGGTTTTGTCGTTACTTTCTGAAAACGACAATAAGTCACTGGGCATTTCGCTGGAACACCAGAACTTAACCCACCGATCTGAAAACATAAGTTCCTCCCTTTCGGTTTTGGTTCCACTCTTAAATCAACTTGTAAAAGGGAATAATCCAACTGATGCGTTCAAATGCCATACGGGAAGGCTGCATCTTCCAAAATATACAGGACTTGAACTTTGGCGCGAATATGAAAAATATGGCGGCATGTCCAAAGTCCCGAAAGAAGCAATGTGGGATTTGCACACAAGTTATCAGGAAGAAGCCTGGGATATTGAAAAGTTTGCCGAACAAAACAGCGAAGCCAAAGTGCAGAAAAAGATATTCTCGACTGCCTGCTATCTTGAGCACGGAACACCGCTTTTGTTGCACACTGCCTGGAATAATAAATTCGAGTTCAGGGCATCACTGCTTAAAAATGTAAACATTGGCGGCGACAATGTCCATCGCGGGATGGTGCTGGGTTTGCTTGTGGGTTCGGTAGCCGATGAAATTCCTCAGGAATTAATCGCTGAGCTTGCCAAAAAAGATAAATTGGAAAAGGAGATTGATGCGTTTGCAGAAATTGCTGTTTCGGGGAAAGGCCTGTAAAAGTAATTCAAAAAATATTCATCTGATGAGTGTAAGAAATTCAGCGGGTTAGTTCAAGAAATTAAGCGGGTCAGTATCTCCATTTGGATATACTGACCCGCTTAATGACAGGTAGGACTTATTCTTCGTCAACTTTAATTTCAAGTTCAGCCACCTGAACCATATTTGTCAGATTGAGTGACTCATCCTGTTTTCCAACGTAAGAAATGATCCGGCAATTTCTGGTTACCCATGCTTCACTAACAGGATAGGTGTATTGGTTTTCGTAAGTTTCTCCGGCAACAACCTGGCCTTCTTCCCCAAGAAAATCGCCATAAGTAGAATTTACGGCACCACGTAAAATGTTGCGGTGCACATAATCAACCAGCGTATCATCAGGAAACAATTCGAAATTGTTGTTTAGCTGAGGTGAAACAATGCTATCCTCAACAATGTAAACCACAAGCTTGTAGTTGTCGTTGGTAGCACTCACAAATTCTGTTTCAACATCCACAACAACAACCTTTAAATCCGGATACCAGGTATTGGAAAGGCGCATGTTTACTTCGTTGGGTTTCGAAAGTTCGCTGTTTACGGCGGCTTGCCAGTCGTTGGTTTGTACCCAGATAGCCCCGTTGTAATCCACACGATTGATAAGTGCCAGCTGATTGGCAAAAATGCCAAAATCACCATACAATGTGTTGCTCAGGGGGTTTCGGTAATCTGCCTCCATTAATGTTCCGGGGACGGGTTCGGCAAAGTTTCCGGCATGCACCGAATAGATGATGAGTTTATGATCCAGCTCTGCAGCCAGGTCGTGGGCAAGTTTTGCTGCTTCGGGGCAGTTTACACAAAGGTGTCCGGTAAATTCTTCGAGCAACACTTGGCGCTCATCTACATAAGTAGTTATAAAATTATTAATGGTAGTATCGCCGCCTGTTGTATCGTCGGGGATTTCCGGAAAATCGCGTTCATTGGTAACTACAAGCGGTTCATCAATTTTCTGGCACGACATCCAACCTGCAGCAGCAATGAACATCGTAACGATTATGAATAAAAAGTTCTTTTTCATGTTCAATGTTTTTTAAGGTTAGAATGAGCTTGTAATTGTTAAGGTTAAACCAGTAGATGCCGGCACATACCGGCAAACGCCGCCAACACACAGCAGTCCTTCACGCTGCCGTCCGTATCTCAGTGAAATCCTGTTGGATTTTTGAGTATAACCAAAAGACAAGTTGTAATAATGAATTTGCATATCTTCATCAGGATTGCCGTAATTGAACTCATCCTGAACTGAGAAAAACCACGTTGGTGAAATATTATATTCCAGCAAAACGGCAAGCCAGTCGCCGTCATCCTCTTCGGTTATTAATACCTGTTGCTCAAGTCTCAATGAGTTGCGGCGGTTAAATTTGAAGGTAAAATCAAGTGCAGCTATATGTGCGTAAACCATGTTATGGTCGTCGTAAATGTTATCCTCAATCACATGTTTGTTATAGGTTTGGTAGTAATATGCAGCTTTGGCCTTCATCTTTTTATTGAATTTCCTTTCGATCATTACATTGAAATCTTCATAAAAAGTAAGGTTGTCAATTGAAAAGAAATTGGTAGTATAACCGTCCGTTCCTGCCATGCCTCCGGTAATAGCTGAGGTTATCGTATCTTTTTCGATAAATTTGGCCAGAGAATAGTTAAAGGTGAGTGTGGTTCCATATTTGCCTCCCACAAATGATTTTTTGGGAATCGTGTAGATGATTTGCCCCTGCACACCAAATTCGCCGTTAGGCTGTGTGCCATAAGGATAAATTGTTGCCAGGCTGTAGATGTGCTCTTTGCTTATGGCCGGCAGGTAGTTGATGTCAAGCATGGGTGGATTGCCCGATTCGGTGAGTTTGGATTTGTAGCTCATGTTATCTATCCACTTTGTTGAAAGGAAAATCCCCAAACCTTTGGTTGAATATGATAGTGTTGAATAAAAAGCCTGTCCTTTTTTAAAGATGTAATTGTTTGTGGCATTCGGGTCAGCCCCTTTTTCGGCATATTCACCATAAAAGTTGAAACCGCCGTGTGCAATATTAGCACGAACTGCCCATGAACCCACATTGTTTGGCAGGTTCATTTTATATGTTTTCTGGTTTGTCCACTGAACCGAGTCGATGTAATATACCGAATCGACCTGGTAGGTAATGCTGGGCACTTTTTCGTATTTGCTCACAAAGCTACCGCCAACATTGAGTTTGGTTTTGGTTTCAGCCATAGCCGGAAACATTTCGTTGAGAAAAAAGTCACCGTCGAAACCCCGCACAATACCGCGGTTGCCGGCTTCATATGGTTCCCAGAAATAACGCTGAGTTCCAACAAGTCCCTTCAGCATCACGCCATTCATCGGTTCGAAACGGGCATTAAAGCCATAGAAGTTGTTGTCGAATCCCAGTGTCCATTCCTCCCAGCCCCGCAAAATCAGGCCGCTGCCAAACTGTTCGTAAAAATGCCCGGCAGTCATTTCGAGGGTTCCAACTTTGTATTTGGCAAACCAGTAGGGGATACCCACACCTTCAAAACGGTCGTCGAAACCAAGCATGGGGTTTAGGTAGCTCTCAAAGCGCATACCGGCAGAGAAGTCACCATTGGTGTAGATGATATTACCGTAGGCGTTCATCCCGAATTTGCGGTAATTGAGGGTGGAATCTGTTATGCCCAGCTTGTCGTCTTCGCTGTAATATTGTGCGTCAAGCTGTACATTTCCGTTTACCTTCCCTCCTTCCGGAAAATTTTGTGCTTTAACGTTTACAGCAAAAAGTATCAGAATTGCAGTTATTGTAACTGGTAGATTTGTTTTCAATTTTGTAGTTTTTGGTGGATGTTGGAATCTATTCAATACTTTCCCCGGCAATTAGTTTTTCTACAATTTCGATGTATTCCACTTCGTCACCTTCGAGATAACCAATGTGTTGCCAGACGATATTTCCGTTACCATCAATAATGAAAGTATGTGGAGGAATGTTAACATTCATGGCTCGCTTGAGATCGCCGTTGGGATCGAGTAACACATCAAATTCCCAGCTTTTGCCATTTACAGTTGGAAGAACACGCTTACTTGAGCGTGCATTGTCGATGGAAACGGCATAAAGTTTAACACCTGTTTCGTCTACCCATTCCTCATAAACTTCGTTAATTGCATCATGCTCTTTCATGCATGGTTTGCACCAGGTAGCCCAGAATGTCATGATGATTGGTTTTCCGCCGTTTGCTATATCGCCGGTGCTGAAAGGTTCACCGTTGAGGTTTTTAACTGCAATTTCCGGTAGTTTAAAAATCGCCTTGGTTTCTTCCTGTGCGAATGTAGCGGCTGTAAAAGCAAGAATGGCCAGTATTAGCAAGTATTTTTTCATAGTTAAAGATTTAGATTTTTTAAATTATTCGAGTTCAAAATTAAAATATTCCCTACTAAATATCGACTATAGTAAATATGTTTCCAGTAATTTAGATTCATTCGAAGGTAGGATTTCAATTTCAGTTAGCACATTTGGTATCAACATGCTTTCACCCATGCTCAAATCAGAAACGCCATCGGGATATTTAATTTTCATATTTCCCTGCACACATGTGTATATCACAAATGAATCCAGCTCTTCATAATTCTTTTTTAGTGGCTGGTCGAGATGAATAACGTTGGTGGTAAAGTATTTTCCCTTTACAGCAGGTACGGTTTCGTTTTTGATTTTTGGGTAAGGGGATTTATAATCATCATACACATCAAAATCAAGTGCTTCAAGTGCTTCATTGGTGTGCAGCTCACGTGAATTTCCTTTATCATCAACCCTATCCCAGTCATAAATTCGATAAGTGGTATCTGAAGTTTGCTGAATTTCGGCAAGCAGGATTCCCGGGCCCAAAGCATGTACACGGCCTGCAGGCATGTAAAAAATGTCGCCGGCTTCCACGCTTTCAAAATTCATAATTTCTTTAGTTTTTCCACCATTAAGATGGTCAAGATAGGTTTTCTGATTTACTTTTTTGCTGAACCCGGATATCAATTCTGATTTTTCATCGGCACTGATGATGTACCACATTTCTGTTTTTCCATTCCCTAAGCCACGTTTTTGAGCCAGTTCATCATCCGGGTGCACCTGTATGGAAAGCCAGTCGTTGGCGTCGATAAATTTTACGAGGATCGGAAATTCATTTTTGAATTGGTCATAAACCTTCCCGCCAACGAGGTCATCCATGTAAATTTCCACCAATTCATTCAGTTCGTTGCCTTCAAGGAAGCCTTCAGCAACAACCGTTTCGTTATTCTTAACTCCCGAAAGCACCCAGGCTTCGCCGCAGTTAGGCAAATCGCCGTAATCGAGGTTTAAAACGCTGTTTATTTTATTTCCTCCCCAGATTTTGTCCCTGAAGCGGGGGCTGAACTTTAATGGATAGAGCTTGTTCATTTTTCTGAATTCATTTAGTTTTATCAAAGATAAATAGTTTAGTTTTATCAAAATCAAATAACAGATACAAAGCCATTAAATATATGATTCTGTCAAACGATTCCCAGAATACTTTAATTGCCTTTCGAAAATATTTGCATAAGTATCCGGAACTTTCTAAAAAAGAACATAAAACTGCAAAGAAAATAAAAGAATTTCTTTTAAACTACCAACCTGACGAAATAATTGAAGAATTGGGTGGAACAGGAATTGCCGCCATTTATCATGGAAAATCACCAGGCAAAACAGTTTTATTAAGAGCTGATATTGATGCTTTACCAATTCAGGAAATCAACCGGTTCGACCACAAATCCGTAAACCAGGGTGTTGGGCATAAATGTGGGCACGACGGGCATACGGCTGTGCTTTGCGGTGTGGCGATGGGCTTGTTTGAGAAAAGGCCCGAAAAAGGCCGTGTAGTATTGCTTTTTCAGCCTTCTGAAGAAACCGGTGAGGGTGCAAAGATGGTTTTGGAGGATACAAAATTTAAAATAATTGAACCGGATTATGTTTTTGCTTTTCATAATTTGCCAGGGTTTCAAAGGTCTTCCATTGTATTGAAAGAAGGGAGTTTCGCGGCAGCCTCAAAAGGTATGACGGTTAAGCTATTTGGTAAAACATCGCATGCGGCCAACCCGGAACTTGGAATCAGTCCATCACTTGCAGTTGCTGAAATTATTCAGGGATTATCAAATATTTCCTTGTCCAAAGATGGTTTTCAAGACTTTAAATTAATCACGGTTATTCATACCCGAATCGGAGAGATAGCTTTTGGAACCACACCCGGTTATGCTGAGGTAAGGGCCACACTGCGAAGCTTTCGAAATGATGATATGGAATTGCTTACCAGAAAAGCAATTGATTTGGTAGAACAAAAAGCTGACAAATACGGCTTATCGGAACAAATGGAATGGCAGGAAGAATTTCCGGCAACGGTGAACACAAAGGAATGTACCGAACTGTTAAAGGATATTGCTCTTGAAAATGGTTTAAATACCTTTGAGCCTGATGATTCTTTCAGGTGGTCGGAGGATTTTGGATATCTTACATTGAATTATCCTGGTGCGTTGTTTGGGGTCGGGTCAGGTGAAAATCACCCTTCACTACATAATCCGGATTACGATTTTCCGGATGAAATAATCCCGGCAGGTGTTACAATGTTTAATGGAATTGTTAAGAAAATTCTTGGCTAAGGACTATGTCAGGCTTTCCCAAAAATCTTCCTGAAAACGGATTTTTTATCGGTATCATCATCATCTGAATAGTAGCCATATCCGTAGCCGTATCCATAGCCATATCCGTAGCCGTATCCATAACCATATCCGTAACCGTACCCATATCCGTAGCCGTAAGAACCTTTACCAAGTTTAACATCATTCACCAAAAGATAAATGTTTGACATTTTGCGGTTCTCAACATCCTTGATGATGGACTCGAAAACTTTTTTGTTTGTGTAGTTTTGGCGAACAAGGAACAGATTTGCATCCGTATATTTCATCAACAGGAATGCATCTGTTACAAGCCCAACGGGTGGTGTGTCAATGATGATGTAATCGTAGTCATCAGTTCATCATTTTTCTCTGATGCAATGAGCTCAGCTGGATTTGGGGGTACTGGACCGGCCATGATAATGTCCAGGTTTTGCAGTGGCGACTTTTGCACAATATCCTGGTAACTGCTTTTATTGATAAGGTATGAGCTGATGCCTTCGGTATTTGTAAGCCCAAAATCCTGGTAAATTTTTGGTTTTCGGAGGTCGCACCCCATCAGCAAAGTTTTTTTATCGTACATGGCAAAGATGCATGCCAGGTTGACGGAAACAAATGTTTTACCGGCGCCAACCATGTCTGCTGTTACCAGAATTGTTTGTTGCTGTTTTCCTTGTGTAAGGTATTGAAGATTAGTTCTGACCGACCGAAACGATTCTGCAATAGAAGATTTTGGAGATTGTGAAACCACAAGTGGTGTTTCTTTATTGTTATGAATGATATGCCCCAGAATGGGCAGATTGGTCATTTTTTCGATGTCTTTTCGCTCAATAATTTTATCGTTCAGGTAGTCTTTTCCGAGGATGTAGGCAACCGGTAAAAGTAAACCAAGAACCAGTGCGATAAGGTAGTTCAGGCTTTTCTTGGGATATACCTGTGAGCCATCTCGTGCCTGGTCAATTATTTCATTATCAGGCAAATTGGAGGCCTTGGCAATTTGAGCTTCCGAGCGCTTTTGCAGCAGGTAAGTATAAAGTGCATCATTCAATTTAAACTTGCGTTCGATACCAAAAAGTTGACGCTGGGTTTCGGGGAGTTTGTTGACTTCTTTTTCCAAATCAGTAATTCTCTCATCAATAGACTGGATAGAGATTTCTGAAGTATTGATGATATTCTGAATGTTTTCAAG
>CAYNDN010000186.1:0-3884 GCA_964395075.1 uncultured Lentimicrobiaceae bacterium
GTTGAAATTCAATTTTTACCTGTCGAAAGTTTTTGCCATTATCGTTGTGATGTTGTGGAATTTCTTTGCCAACCTGCTTTTCACCTTTGCCGTTTAATAAGTTTTTGTCATTCTTGATGGAACGCAAATTGTAAAATCTGCAACCCCGGTATTTTCTTCCGTAAGATCATCAATGTTGTCCTGCTCCACGGTTGTGATGGTAACAATGTTCAGGTCTGGGTTTTGGCTTTTCAGATACCAGTAAATTCCTTCATAGTTGTTCGAGTGATAGGCTCCGTTGTAGTGAATTACTTGTTTTCCGGGTTCAAAATTCTCAAGAATAAAATGAGCCATGGTGGCGTCTTTTATAGCCTGGGCCTTTGGCAGGTTTGGGTTTGCATGTTCTGATCCCATACCACCCATCATAGCCATCATGGCTTTGTAGCCGGGTAGTTCGGCATCATAATCAACAGGCAGAGGAGGTATTAAAAGTTTGGCAGTTGCATTGAGGGAATCGAGACCTTCAAATCCTTTTTTGTGAACGAGTGATGCATAGCGTCGTGGAATGTTGCTTGCCACAAATTTCAGGTTGTTGGTTTTTGCAAATTCAATCAGGGGCTTATAATCGGTTTCATAGTTATTCCAAAGTTTGGCTTCATCTTCAAAGTTGCGTTGCCTGATGATCCCATCCAGGTATTCGTCAAGCAGCATTTGGTTGTCTGATTCAAACATTTCAGCACCGAGTACCAGTCTGTTTCCTTTTTCCAGGTGCAAGTCTCGTGTTAATTCAAGTTGCAGCCAGTGGCTAATGGGGTTGTTGTGCAATTCACCAAAAAGCACTATATCTGCTTCCAATGCCGATTTGAGCAATTTTTTGTATTTCACTTGTTTTCCTTTCTGATCGAAAAGACTGTATGCCGGCAAGTCGGAACGCATTGCCAAAGCCAAAGCGGCGAGCACGATTACGAGTAAGAAGTGGATTTTTCTCATGTTGATGATATTTTATTTAGTGATTGTTGTATTTAGTTTCTGCAACATTTCTTTTTTGATTTTTCCGGGTTTACCATTGCTGTCCACATGTACAAAAGTCATTTTGGTTGAGCAAACAGGTTCTTCCTTATGTGTATCAAAATTAAATCTGCGGGCCTCAAGAAAAAGTTCGATAGAGGATTTACCAACCTTAGTTACTTTGCCATAAATGCGGATGTGATCGTTCACCTTTACAGGTTTTTTAAAAAGTACCTGGTCCATCTTTAGTGTAACAACATGTTGTGAGCATACCTCTTCGGCGGCCATTGTCCCTGCCGATTCGTCAAGCCATGCAAGCATCCGGCCTCCGAAAAGATTGTTGTTTATGCCGATATCGCTGGTTTTGCAGATTTTGGTGGAGATGAGGCGCATGTATGATGGTTGATTTGTGTTATTGATTTTTTCTGATGGTTGTTTGTTTAATTTCCTGCAGCGAGTCATTTTTTGAGTTCATCAGCCCTAAACATCAGTGGCAGGAGGCTGCTCACGTTGTCGGCTATCCATACGTTACCGTTAGGGCCATCCATGATCACACGAATATTATTGCCCTGTTTTTTCTCCGATTCGGCCATAACCTGCCGGCAGGATCCGCATGGTGTTACCGGCTCAGTCAATCTGAAATTCACCGGATCGGCAGTTACAGCAATAGTCTCAACTGTTTCATCAGGAAATATGGCGGAAGCATAAAACAAAGCTACTCTTTCGGCACAAAGCCCTGAGGGATAGGCCACATTTTCCTGATTGTTGCCGTGAATAATTTTACCGTTGGCCAATCGCAGTGCTGCCCCAACCTTGAAATGGGAGTAAGGTGCATAGGCATTTGCCGCAGCTTTTCTTGATTCGGAAAGCAATTCATGGTCTTGTGAAGAAAGTTCGTTTTCCGATTCAACCAACTGAAATGTGCATGAAATCTTCAGTTCTTTCATAGTGGAAACTTTAAGCGAAATTACAAAAATCTCCGTAAGCCGCATGGAATAATAAAAAAGCCGGAATTTTAAAAAATGTTTCCAGCTTTTTAATCTCAATATTTTGTATCTGTTTAATCAAGTGAGGCTTTGGTGATTGTTCCATCCAGAATCCCGGTGTAGTTTTTCTCATTATCGATGATTTCGATGGCTTTTTTAACCTCCGGATCACTTTGCAAATTAGCGATTACGCGGCCTTTCTGGAAATAATATCGTGAGGCAATTTCGAGTTTCATCATCTCTGAGATTTCATCCCGATGAGTTTGTAAATCCTCGTCTTTGTTGTGGATGAGTTTGGCTTCTAAGGCTTCAATGTTGGCTGCAATAGCTTCAAAGTATTCTTCGTTTTCGGCAGCTTTCTTTAATTTCTCAAGTGTTTTTTCGCTTTTGGTGGTGTAGCTAAAATCCTGAAGACTATTAACATAATCGATAAAGTCGGCGTAAATTTCATCGGTAATCGCGAATGTTTTGGGATCAGGAATCGAATCGTGTTCACGGGCGAATTTGTTGGCATAGTCAAAAATCACGTAGTTGGTGAGCAATGCCATCGAAATGGGGCTAAGCATTTCAGGTTCGATAACAATATCGGGTTCGATACCTCCGCCATCATAAACTTTGCGCCCGTTTTTGGTGGCGAATTCCGAAATCAACGAGTCGGGTACCTTGTGAGCAACCCCTTCTTCATCTTTGTGAGAGTAGTCGATGGCCTGGATGCAGCGTCCACTTGGGATATAATATTTGGCAACAGTAACTTTTACTTTAGCATTGTAGCTGAGTGGCAAAACATTTTGAACCAGCCCTTTACCATAAGTGCGCTGTCCCAAAACAACACCCCGGTCCAAATCCTGGAGTGCGCCCGAAACGATTTCCGATGCCGATGCTGAACCTACATCCACCATTACAACAACAGGTATTTCAGTATCCTCAGGTTGTGATGTGGTGTGATAAGATTTATTTCTTGATACTTCTTTGCCCTTAGTGCTTACCACAAGTTCGCCCTTTTCGGTAAAAATGTTTACAATGTTCACGGCTTCGCGCAATAACCCTCCACCATTTCCACGCAGGTCAAACACCAGGCCTTTCAACGCGTTGTTTTCTTTTAAATCCAGGAAGGCATCTTTAACTTCTTTACCTGCATCCTGTGTAAAGCCTGAAAGTTTTATGTATCCAACCTGGTCATTTAACATGCCATAATAAGGGATGTTATCGATTTTTATCTTTTCACGTTTCAGTTCAACTTCAAAAGGTTTATCAACGTTCTCGCGTTCAACCAGCAGGGTTAATGATGTTCCGGGTTCGCCTTTTAATATCTGGCTAACTTCTTCGGAGTTTTTGTCGGTTGCGGCTTTGCCATCAACTTCAAGAATTTTATCGCCGGGAAGAAGGCCTGCCTTGTGAGCCGGAAATCCTTCGTAGGGTTCTGATATAATTACATAATCTTTGCGTTGATGAATCAGGGCGCCAATACCTCCATACTGGCCGGTGGTGAGCATTTTGTAATCTTCAATTTGCGATTCGGGAATGTAGTTGGTGAAAGGGTCGAGAGATTGCAACATAGCATCTATACCGGTTTTCATCAATTCGCCCGGGCTTACTTCATCCACATAGTTTATGTCGAGCTGCTTGTATAATTCAGAAAAAATATCCAGGTTTTTCGATACTTCAAAATCATTGTTATTTTGAGCAAAAGCACCAGTGGAGATCAATAAGCCGATTAGAAAAATGAAAAGATATTTCGTGAAATTTTTCATGATAAAGTTTTTATGGTTTGAAGCGGATGGAATTTTTTCGTTCCATAAGTTCTAATTCCTGTTTTAAACGCAATATTGTTGCCTTTATTTTTTTTTCGATTTCCTGATAGGATAAAACATTTTTACCTGTATAGATAAATCCAAGTGCAAGGAATTTTTC
>CAYNDN010000186.1:3894-8834 GCA_964395075.1 uncultured Lentimicrobiaceae bacterium
TTTAATTCCTCATAAATTTCGTGTTTGTTTTTGCGATAGCTCTCGCGCATGAGTCTTTTCAACTTGTTGCGATCCACAGCAAGTCGGAACTTTTTTTTTGAGACTGTAAAAAGCACCTGGGCAGGATACCTATTGGTAAATGCCGGGTTATTATCCACCTCACAAAAGATAACCTTGAAAGGGTAAAGGACAAAGGAATGATTGTTTAAAAACAATTGCCTGATCAGGATTTTATTATTCAGGCGTTCTGTTTTTTTTAGTGTGAACCTATGTTGCATTCCTATAGTATTATATGGATTTTATCCGGAACGCAGATATGTTTCAAACAAAAAATAGAAGTACCGGCTTGATTAAGTTCCAACTTTTTGCCCATTCTTTTTGTACAGCTTTTCGATATATTGGTTGAGTGCCATAGTCATCGAAGGGGCAGTTTTGGTTGGTGCGTTAAGGTCGAGTTTCAAACCGGCATCTTTAACAGCTTTTGCTGTTGTTGGCCCAAAAACACCGATTCTGGTTTCACCCTGATCGTATTGCGGGAAATTTTTCATGAGTGATTTTACGCCTGAGGGGCTGAAAAATACAATCATGTCGTAATTGTTAATTTTAAGGTGGCTTAAATCGCTGGCAAGTGTTCTGTAAATTACTGCTTTTGAAAATTTTATCTTATTATCTTCCAATAACTTAGTAAGCGATTGCTTGTGGATATCCGAACAAGGGAGCAGGTATTTTTCGTCCTTATGTTTTTTAATGATTTCAAGCAGGTCTTTAAAGTTCTGATGGCCATGAAACACTTTGCGTTTCCTGAACTGCACATATTTTTGCAGATAATAGGATGTTGATTCCGAAATGCTGAAATATTTCATGGTATCTGGTACTTCAACGCGCATTTCTTTACAAATTCTAAAAAAATGATCAACGGCATTTCTACTTGTAAAAATTACCGCTGAATGGTCCAGGATGTTTACCCTGTCCTTGCGAAAATCCCTTCCGGGGACCCCCTCAACTTTTATAAATTTGTGAAAGTCAATGTTTACGCTGAACTTTTCAGCGAGTTCATTGTAAGGGTTTTTTACTGGGTCGGAGGGTTTTGGTTGAGAAATGAGTATATTCTTTACCATTAACTTTAACGTTTTGCTGAATTTACTTAAATAAATTAATCCCGCTAAATAGCTGAAATATAGCCTGCTAAAAACTTAACTACCATAAAAACAGGTAGAATTTCGAGTGCGCAAAGGTATAAAAATTTTTGATATCCTGAAAATGAACTTAATTCTGACGAAATTATAATGGCTCTGATTAACCTGATAATAAAGAGAACCAATAAAATTGCCATTCCGAAATAGATTATCAGACTGGAATAGGCATAATTCGATAGGAATAACAACGGCATTAACAAAAGTGTTGAAATGGTATTAAAAAAAATGTTGTTGTTAACAAATTCTCTAACTATCTGCTTGATTTTAAAAACATGGCCCAGGATATGCATGATAATAAATCTGGATATTTCGTAAAATCCCAGTACAAAAAGAACGGTTGTTCCCTTAAGCAGAATACTTTTTGATTCGTGGAATTGGATAAATGGAATCACACTGTTCATCTGGAAAATAAATACTGTTATTACCAATAGAAAAGCAACCAGTAGCGGGGCTTTTCCAATTTGTGGGATCAATTGCCCATCGCGGAGCAATTGTTTAAAAATGGGTCGGGAGATCAGCCCTGAATATAAATTCCTGAAGAAATTTTTGGCACTCACCCTTACAAATGCTACAATCAGAAATGACATTGCAAGTGTAACAATCTGCCATTCGTTTTGCACCCGGGGCAATGGATCAGGGTTGAAAGAAATGGGCTCCTCCCGTTTAGAGGTGAAAAACCTGGATGGAGGCTGCTTAATTTTTGCTGTATAATTAGAATCCTGTAGCTTTAAGGAGTCCTGTTGACTTGATTCAGAATCAACCGAATCGACCTGAAGTGGATATATGTTTTGAAGTAATGGCA
Source organism: uncultured Lentimicrobiaceae bacterium (assembly GCA_964395075.1). Taxonomy (GTDB): domain Bacteria; phylum Bacteroidota; class Bacteroidia; order Bacteroidales; family 4484-276; genus SABY01. The sequence goes on from CAYNDN010000186.1 coordinate 5,893, forward strand.
AGAGTGCATGTATTTACGGGGTGCAAAATTAGTAATTACCCAATTGGTAGGTTTAAAAATGCAGATGTGTTACGGATTTGTTTGATAGGTGGGCTATAAATCCTTAAACACCGAAACGTTGGTGTCTTCGCTGAACTCAACGGAGAATCCGAGTTTCTTGAAAACAGCAATCATGGCCTTATTGTCTTTGGTAGTTTCGGCATATACTTTCTTGAAGTTGTTTTGCCTGGCAATTTCCACGCAGTATTCTGTCAGCATTTTTCCCAGGTCTTTGCCCTGCCATTCGTCAGTAATGAGTACGGCATATTCAACAATTTCAAGGTCAGGATCGCCAATCAGCCGTCCCACGCCAATCAGTTTTCTGCGGTCACCATCTTCAATTTCGGCTACTATGGCTAATTCGCGGGCATAGTCGATATAGCAGAACTGGGTGGCTATTTCGTGCGAATCGAAATGGAAATTATACCGGAACCTGGAATAAATGGCTTCCTTGGAACAACTGCTTAGCATTTCCAGCCAAAGGGGTTCGTCTTCAGGTTTGATGGGTCGTAGCAGGCTTTTGGTACCATCGCCCAGTGTTGTTTCCTTGATGTAGCGTTCAGGGTAAGGGCGGAGAATAAGGTGTGAAAATTCGGGTACCGGATTTTTCAGTGTTTCTTCGTCCAGAACAACCTGTGCATCCAGAGCAATTACCTCTTTATCCGTCACCATCAGCGGGTTGATATCCAGTTCTTCAATTTCAGGATAGTCAGCAGCAAGATAAGAAAGGCGGATCATCACCTCGATAAGTTTATCGATGTTTTTGGGTGTGCTGCCACGATAGCCTTTCAGCAAGGGGTAAATTTTCAACGATTCAATCATCTGGCTGGCGAGGCTTTCGTTAAGCGGCGGGAATTCGAGGCGCTGATCCTGGATTAGTTCAGCTTCTGTCCCGCCCATGCCAATCAGGATCACTGTGCCGAAGATCGGGTCTTTCTTAATCCCCAGGATCAACTCTACTGAATCCAGTGTATTGATCATTTTCTGAACTGTGATTCCTGTGATATTGATTCCCGGACGTTTCCGGTTCACTTTTTCAAGCATGCCATGGTATGCGGCCCGGAGCATCTCTTCATTTTCAATATTAAGCACCACACCACCAATCTCCATCTTGTGGGCCACCTCCGGCGAGTCTATTTTTAATACCACGGGGTAACCTATTTCCTGAGCCACCATTACTGCATCTTCAACCTCATGCACCATGCGGGGTTTTGTTGATTCAATGCCATAAGAGTTTATCAGTCCTTTGGCATCGGCAACCGACATGACTTTTCGTTTGGGGAATACTTTTTCCAAAAAATACTGACGCTGTGTTTGCCTGTCGTAATGAAACGAAACCGGAATTTCTTTGGGTGTTTCATAAAGGGCTTCCATGTTACGTGAATAGTCCACCAGCGTCATAAATGCACGTATGGCTTGTTCGGGAGTGTGGTAGGCAGCAATGCCCGACTTGTTAAACAGGTTCATAGATTCGCGCATGCTTTGGCCACCAAGCCAGGTTGCCATTATGGGTTTTGATGTGCCTTCGGTGAGTTCGATTATTTGGCGGGCGGTTTCGGTTGGCTTTGTCATGGCTTGTGGTGTGAGGATAACAAGCACTGCATCAACACCGGGATCATTCATTACGATCTCGGTAGCTTTGGCTACACGCTGCGGAGGGGCGTCCCCCAGCACGTCAACCGGGTTGTTGTGCGACCAGAAATGGGGTAAGGCATCATTGAGTTTCTGCATGGTGTCCTCACCAAGTTCACATAATCGTCCGCCCTGAAAAATGAGGCTGTCGGTGGCCATAACGCCCGGCCCCCCTGCATTTGTAACAATGGCCAGGTTGGGGCCTTTGGGTATCCTTTTGCGTCCAATAAAATCGGTAAAATCAAATATATTTCCAATGTTGTAAACCCTGGCCACACCGGCTCTGCGAAACAATGCATCGTAAATTGCGTCTTCGGAGGCCATGGCTCCGGTGTGCGAGGCTGCTGCCTGTGCCGACTCCGGGAATCGACCGGCTTTGTAAACAATGATTGGTTTTTTTCGGGCAAATGCTCTGGCGGCAGTTACAAATTCCTGGGCAAAAGAAATGGACTCAACATATAATACAATGGATTTTGTGTTGGCATCCTGTCCAAAAAAATCGATCAGGTCACCAAACCCAACGTCCATGGTATTCCCGATGGAAACAAAATAGGAAAACCCGATATTTTCTCCCATGGCCCAGTCGAGCACGGCAGTACAAAGTGCCCCGGATTGTGAAATGAAAGCAACGCTGCCTTTTTTGGGCATGGAGTTGGCAAAGCTGAGGTTGAGCCGCTGATTGGGAACAATTATACCAAGGCAGTTTGGCCCGATAACGCGCATCTGGTATTTTTTAACGATGTGCTTCACCTTGTTTTCCAGCTCTTTTCCTTCTTCTCCAATTTCCTTAAAACCGGCCGACATGATAATAACGCCTGTAATGCCGGCTTCTCCGCATTCTTCCACAATCTGTGGCACAGCTTCGGATTTGGTGGTGATTACGGCCAGGTCAGGGGTTTTGGGCAGGCTTTTTACACTCGGGAAACACGAGATGCCGAGAACGGCTTCATGCCTGGGGTTGACGGGATAGACTACACCACGAAAACCGCCACCAACAAGGTTTCTTAAAGTGAGACCACCCACTGAGTTTGGGTCTGCGGCTACACCGATGAGCGCGATCCGTTTTGGCCTGAATATGCTGTTGAGTTTTTTGATGCCCATTTTTGTTGTTTTTTCCGGTTGTTAATTCATTCACAAAATTAATTGAATTTTTGTTGTAATGATAAGCTATGATTAGCTTTTGAGATCATTATTAGAAATGGTAACAAAAAAATAATGGTTCTACTACCATTTTTGTGGGTAAATTCTTCTTTGCTGATTAGTGTTTGTTT
>CAYNDN010000187.1:0-8778 GCA_964395075.1 uncultured Lentimicrobiaceae bacterium
GTTGGCACGATACTAATTATTCACATCTTCAGCCTTGTTCTTTCTTCAATCCATAAAACAACACAATAATCGGTAAAAATTTTGCCTTATGCCGGATGGCCGTACCGAAATTGGAGGTACCAAAACTGAATACGACGATATAAAGTAACAGGATCAGTAAAAGGTACCTGAAAATTTCATTGGCCCACAACTCCTGCCGGTATCTCCAGATCAGATAGGTAAAATAGAGAAGAAATCCCGAATCAATAAACCCTTTGAGGTGGGAAAGCGAACGTATATCCCAGGGAAAAGGAGAATAGAGAAAGTAGACGGATCTCACAGGTGTCTGCCAGATGATATCAAGCGGGCTACCCGCCTTCAGATTCGTCAGGTACGCCGCATCACCCGTTGCTCTCACTTCAGCCGCATATCCGGCCTTTACGGCAGCACGGTCGGTGTCCATCAGCTCTCCCAGGTCGCCAATGGATGATAATTTGGGAAGCTCCATTGTAACCAGGAGGGTCAATCCCGCCAGAAACAGGTATAGAGTTGCCAGTGTCCCCTTTTTTAGTAACGGATTATAAGTCAATTGCAGCCAGCGCCTGATTAACACCGCAGCGATGGCGAACGCCATGACCGGCAATCCGACAATCATTGCTCCGTGAAAAATTGCACTCAGAATAATTGCCGCCACAGATAATATCAGATAATAATACCGGTGGATCTTGAACCATTTTATAAAATAGAGAATACTCAGTGCAAGAAATAAAACAACCTGAACCTCGCGCAGAAAAACGGCGGAAGTTTCGATCAGGGTTGGATGAAGAGCGATCAACCATCCGGTGACCAGTGCTGTCCGCGGTTCCATGATCTCTTTTGCAATAATATATACGATGTAAACCGTGAGCGTCCCAAAAATCACATTTATGATTTGCAACAAAAACGGATCCCTTCCGAAAACAGAATAAACGGTTGCCCCAAGTGAACTGATTACAAAAGACTGGGTCGGCTCAAAAAAAGGAACCAGGGAGGTACCACTGATTTGGGACCACTCCCAGGCAACGGTTTCGAAAGTCACTGCATCGCAACAACCGGCGGGCAGGGTGATAAAATAGTGATGAACAACTGCCGCCGCTACGCGGACCAGAAATGCGGCCAATAGCAAAAACCCAACCCTCCTGTTTCCGATCCAGTGGAACAGAAAAAAAAGTGTGCCAAATAATAATAATATCCATCCCCACATATACTTTTAAATACCCGGATCCTGGTTTGTGGTTACGATTTCAAAATACATCATATAAGGAAATTTATGAATTTTCAGGGATAGTTTGTCGAGACATGTATAACTAAAAATGAGTTTCTTACCGGATTCAAGTTTTATTTATTGAAATCATAGAAGAATCTATTACCTATACAAACCTGTCTGGCCACTGACAATTTACAGAGCCTATGGACAATGCACGAGGATCTACATCCAGCCATAATTTAGGAGATCCCTCCATGCGTTCGTCCCGACAGGAAAGAATCGTGACCCAATTGATGGTTACAGGTTGTCGGGACTCTTAGTATTCGGGATGACAGAGTACGCCTTGGGCAATGCGCGGCGCTTTGAATCCTGCTATGAACAAGGGCTTTCCTGCGCCGCGAGGGAATCCCACAGTACCCAGCTTGATATTAAAAAAACCGCGACCTTTGCGCATTCATGGCGTCCTTCGCGTGAAACCCCAAAGGATTCGATGTCCGCAAAGGATTTGCTAAGAAAATCCGTGATACCAAGCTACAAACTGGAGGTTCCTGCGAAACCCGCATGGATTGAACTGAACCTTTTTGGCGGTGTTTCTTCTTTACCCTTCACTTTACCAAATACTCCCTATATGTATCCAGCCACGATTGAAACATCAGGAATGCCCAAAGTTCATTTTTGTAATTACCCGTTCCTTTTTCATGGTTATGAAGATACTGTTGCACGATCTCCGGATTCAAATAACCGTCTCTTTTTATTCTGTCGGATTGAAGCAAGTCGTGAGCCCAATCTTTCAATCCGGTCCGCAGCCACCGGCCGACGGGAACTTCGAATCCCTTTTTCGGGTGATCCAGTAACTCTTCGGGAAGCAATTGATATCCCAGCTTTTTCACTATTTTCTTTCCCTCTCCCCTGTTCATTTTATCTTCCAATGGAAGTTTCCATGAAAACTCTATCAGTTCTGGATCCAGAAACGGCATTCTGACCTCCAGGCTGTTTCCCATACTGGCACGGTCCACTTTCACCAGCATATCACCGGGAAGGGTCTGTACCAAATCATGGTACATCAGGAAATGGATATCTTCCAACTGATCCATAAACGCACTGTTCGTCTGATTTATGGCGGACCACTCTCCGGAAACGACCAGCTCATCCGCAAAATGAACCAGGGACATCATTGCCTCCCTGCCTGTTTTGCACTGAAGCATCCGGGAGAGTTTCCTCATTTTTTCTTCCAGATGAGGTATTTGATCTGCTCCCTGAACAAACAGTGAAGCCATTTTTTTCTGAAATGAAAACGGAAAATAAGCGGTAACTTTTCCAAATCCTTTTCGAACCGGTGCAGGAAACTGTTTCATTATGTTCCACAGCTCTTGTCCGGAAAAATGCCTGTTGTAGCCTGCAAACAGCTCATCACCCCCGTCACCGGACAGTGCAACCGTCACCTGTTTTCTGGCCAGTGCCGACAGAATATAAGCCGGAATCTGGGATGAATCGGCAAAGGGTTCATCATATAACCCCGGCAGTTCAGGGATAACTTCCAGGCAATCCTCCGTGGTCACCGTATAACCGGTATGATCGGTTCCCAGGTAGCCGGATATCGCCGAGGCATAACCCGATTCATCAAATTCCGGATCTTCGAACCCTATGGAAAACGTTTTTACCGGTTTTGAACTGTATCGCTGCATCAATGCGGTTACTATACCTGAATCAAAACCGCCGGATAGAAATGCCCCTACCGGTACGTCACTGATCATGCGCTTTTTAACAGATCCGGAGAGGATACGTTCCAGCATCCTCACTTTCTCCTGTTCATTGATCCCAATGAACGGATGATTCAGGCCATTTGATACAATCTCTTCAGCTTTCCAGTACTGTTCTGGTGGAAGCAGGGAAAAAGAGGGATAATGAAACTGTATAACCGAGGCCGGCGGTACTTTGTACACATCTTTCAGGATGCTGAGTGGTTCCGGAATATATCCGAACTGAAAAAGTTTCTGGAGGGCTTCCCCGTTGATCTCCGGTACGCATCCGGGATGCCTGATGAGCGGTTTCAGTTCGGAGGCAAAAAGAAACAGGCCTTTCTGAAATCCGTAGTAGAGCGGTTTCTCTCCCACCCTGTCCCTGCAAAGGGAGAGGAGCTGCTCTTTCCTGTCCCACAACGCAAAGGCAAACATCCCGTTGGCAAGTTGTAGAGTCTCCTCCAGGCCGTAAACCCGGATCGCTTCAATCAGCGTTTCGGTATCCGATGTGCCTCTCCAGTTTATATGCTCTTTTTTTAACTTATTCCGAATCTCCGGATGATTGTAAATCTCTCCGTTATATACGATAACCAACCGTCCGCACGATGAAATCATAGGCTGTGAGCCCGCATCCGAAAGATCCAGAACCGAGAGACGCCGGTGGCCAAGCGCAAGCCCCAGGTCTTTATCCACCCACGTGTTGCCCTGATCAGGGCCGCGATGACGGAGTTCACTGCTCATCTTATCAATACAAATCGATAATATGGCTGGATCCATATTTTCACTTATAAAACCAGTAATTCCGCACATGTCATGAATTATTTTAAAAAAGTATCAATAATGAAAGATGACACTTGAAAATTGCTATTTAAAGAACATGTTTAAATAATTTTAGATACAAATTTTTTGTCGCTTTTACCGAATACTTGTCAATAACTGTCTTTCGTCCTTTTTTACCCAGTTTATTTCTTAATTTTTCGGATTCAATTAGCAATGATAATGTATCCACCCGTTCTTCCGTGTTTTTAACCAAAAAACCATTTTCGCCGTTTTGGATAATTTCTTTGTTGACTCCTACTTCCGACATCACAACCGGAATTTCCAGTGCCATATATTGCAAACCTTTTAATGCACATTTTCCTTTTGTCCATTCATTGTCGGGGAGTGGCATGATTCCGATATCGAATGATGAAATTTCCTTTATTTCATTTTCTTTTCTCCAGGGAAGCCCCCGAATACCCAAGTCTTCGTTTATATAGCTTTCATCTCCGATAACTTTAAATTCTACATGCTTATATTTTTCTTTTATAATTTTCAACGACGTTAATGCATGTTCAAAATGTTCAATTGTACTGAAACTGCCACTCCAGCCAATAATAATTTTATCATCCTTCGGTCTTTTCTTGGGAACATACAATTCCGTGTCAATGGTAGTTGGAATAACATATACATTCTTATTAAACTGTACGGCATAATCCCTTAGATATTGATTACCTGCAATTACAATATCGGCAATTTCCAGAAAGGTTTTCGTTTTCTCCGGATTTTTCAGCCAGCCAACAGATTTATTAGCATCTGAAATGTTATGTTTCCAGATTGCGTCATCAAAATCATAGATAACTTTCGCTCCTGACCTATTTATGATCATTCTTTCAAAAATCGTTGTTCCCAAAAGAAATGCTTCCCGCTGGATAAAGATGATATCATATTTTTTAGCATTCCAAACATCTCTTAATCTTTTAATCACATGCTTAATTATTATAAATACTTTTCTATGATAGTTTCCTTTTGAATAAAATATCCGGTCATCTTTTGCTGAAAGCAGATGTGAGAAATCATATTCATATCCATGTTCTTTTAAAAACTCCATACATTGTTCAATTCTGAATCGTTGTGAAGGAGACCTGTCTCTCCTGTGGACCATTAAATAAAGCACTTTTTTCATGGATCACTTCTCCAGCCAGACAGAGGGTAAATTTTTATTTATCTCAATATCCCTGAATGTCTTGCTTCTTTTTATCCCGGTTTTTTTCACCCACACAGCCATTTTCTTCAGATTTTCTTCTAAATTATCGCTTGACTGACTCCCGAAAATTTTTTGGGTCTTCGAATGATCGGCATAAGCATGTTTTACCTCATTTCTTTCTTGTACATGTCTTACTTTTCCCTCAATATTCATAGCTTTCATTACTGCTTCAGCAAGTTCATTCACGGTATACTTCTGATCTGATCCGATATTAAAGATTTGATTATAAGCCTGTTCTTTATAAATGCTTCCGGCAATTTGCGGGGCAACATCTCCTATGTAACTAAATGCACGGGTTTGGTAGCCGTCCCCAAAAATCGTTAACGGTTTTCCCTGCATCAATTGATTCATAAATATTCCCACCACATTCCGATATCTGTCACCAATATTCTGATACTCTCCAAAAACATTATGTGGTCGAAATATAATATAATTTAATCCGAACATTTCCTTTGTGGTCATCAATTCCATCTCTACTGCAAACTTTGCAATTCCATATGGATCTTCTGGACGGGGAATCATCTCTTCACTTAATGGAGATTCCTGATCACCATAAACCGCAATAGATGAAGTAAAAACAAAGCACTTGATTTTATGTTTTACCGCTTCATTAATAAGATTAACACTGCCCACAAGATTATTCTGATAGTTGAATCTTTTGATAAAATGACTCAGCCCTTCTGCCGCATAAGCTGCAAAATGATACACATAGTTTATTTGGAAACGCTCAAACAGTTCCTCTACCAACTGATGATCGGTTATTGAGCCTTTGAAAAAAGTAACTCCATCCGGCAGGTTTTCTTTAAAGCCTCCACTCAGATCGTCAAGCACAACTATGTCATGTCCAAGTTTTAATAATTCCCTGCAGACATGGCTGCCTATAAAACCGGCTCCTCCTGTAACTAATGATACTTTCATATGATTGTGTCAAATAATTTTTCAATATTTTTTTATTGATTGATAAAACTGATTAATGGGAGAGAACATAAGAAATTGTTGATTTAATCATGTTCAACGTATCTTTTTTAAAAAAAACAATCGCTGAAAAAAGTTTTAAACCGTTAATTGTTTATAAATCTCCATGTATTTCTTCACCCCTCTATCAAGCGAAAATACTTCTTCAGCAGCTTTTCGGCATCTTTTGGAAAGTTGATCATCTTTCAGCAATGAAAGAAGTTCATGAACAGCTTTCGTATAATTAGGTGGTTTTGCATCTTTAATCACCACCCCTACCTTATATTTTTCTATAATCCCGGAAACATCTCCAATACCTTCATTTGCTATACAGGGTATACCTGAAGCAAGAAATTCGCTCATTTTGGTTGGAGAACGAGCCAGTTCAGAAAGGTGAGGTTTGTAAAAAAAGATTCCGGCATCCATTAATTTTATCTCTTTTGCTACTTTTTGAAAAGTAACCTCCTTAATAGTGATCCCGGATGAGTCAATATCAAGTGATTTAGTGAGTTTATAAACTTTTTTTGGGCTATCCCTGGTAATGATAGATATTTTTGCTTGTGGAACAATTCTTTTCAAAATATAAAAAAAAATAAGCATTCTTTCCAGATCCACCCAGCCTGTTATCGTTCCAACAATACCGAGATGCAAATATTTTTTTTTATTAACATTTGAATCGACATTCAGCCTGAATTGATTAATATCAACACAGGTTGGAATAACAGAAGTTTTATCCATAATTCCCTCAAGGCCAGGCTTCTTGTTCAGATAATCAGCTGCAGCATGAGTCAGTATAACAAGATGATCACACGATGTAAGGCAGGAGAACTCTATTTGCTTTAATCCTCTATAGACCAGCGATTCAGCGGAAATTCTTTTTGCATTTGACATTTCTTCAGGCCAAAATCCTCTCATGTCGAAAATAAACGGAGTACCGGTCCATCTTTTAATCCAGAAAGCCATTATTGACGGAATATGACCCCGGGCATGGATTAAATCAATTTTTTTCTTTTTGATTATTTTAACACTCTTCCATACCCCCTGCCATATATCGAAAAAAGTTGCAGGAACTTTTGGTTTCCGATGATACTTATTTATAACCCAATCGATTTGGTTTTTGCTGCAAATATTCTGTATTCGGTTAAATTCTCCCGCTTTTTCAAGATCTTCCGGTTTTTCAAAGGAATAGAGTGTTACTATATGATTTTGGGATATATGAAGTAAATATTTCAACGCCTGGGATTCTCCAAGTGGTTCAAGTATACCGTCATAGGAGAGATAGAGAATCTGTTTTTTTGATAAATTCGTCTTTTTTTTTACAGTCATTAGTGACTTGTTTTTATTCATTTGGAAACAACAGGTTCAAATATAGTCTTGCTATTTTTTCAGCCGAAAAATCCTGAACTCTTTTCTTAAGTGGTTCGGGATCATGTTCTCTATTCAGATTATCAATAATTGCATGAGCAAGAGCTTCCGGATCTCCTACCGGTACAAGAGTTCCATACTTTCCATTTTCAAGAATTTCGGCAGGCCCTGATTTACAATTTGTACTAACAACAGGTACGCCACAAGCAAGAGCTTCAATAATGACTGTTGGCAACCCTTCAAAGGTTGAGGAGAGAACAAAAAGATTTGCTGATTTCAAGTATTCAAGTGGATTAAGAACAAAACCGGGTATGTGAATATGATAGTTTAATTTTTTTTTCGTGATCACCTTTTCAAGGAATTTTCGCTCAGCTCCTTCCCCTAAAATTAGTAATTCGGCTTTCACTTTTTTGTGTATAATTTCAAAAGCATGAATTAGGGTCGGATAATCTTTTTGTTTCTTCAATGATCCAATTGAGATAATTTTATTAGTATGATCGCTATTCCAAAATTGATTATTCGGTTTTATGTGTTCAATTTCATTTTTTCTTGGTGCTGCTGGATTGTATATCGCGATAGAATTAGTCAATGGCAAACCCGACAAATTTTTTAAATCCTGAACTACACCTTTGGATACACCCACTACTGCGTCTGAATGAGGGTATGAATACCTCATACTCATTGGAATTAACAATTTATTAAAGCCAACTTTACCATTCTTATAAACCGTAGTACTGCTAATCTGATTTTGTTCATTAACCACAACAGTTGGGGATTGTTTTGAGTATTTTGCCGCCCAGATTGCAATTATTGTAACCGGCCACATTGAAGCAAGAATAGCATCGGGTTTATTCTTATTTATATATTTTATCAGAGGAATAAAACCATTTCTCAGCTTTTGTGCCTTCATGTCAACCAAGAATGCCTCTTTCGGAACCAGTTTTATCAATTCACCTATCTTTTGAAAAAGTACAAATTCAACATAAAACCCTTTTTTAATAAATTGCCGGGCAAGGTTAATGTGTACCCGTTCTGCACCGCCACCTCGAAGATTAGGCAAGATAATTGAAATTTTTTTTCTCATATAGAATCTTGATTTTTTTCGATATCATTCAGAATAGTAGCATCATCTTTTAAAATTCTATTCATTTTTAGTATTATATATACTCTAAATTTTAGTATATGCAAGTTTAATATTTCTTTTCCTCTAAATTTTTTTATATAATTTTTTAAATTTAAAGAAAAGTATTTATTTATATGTTTTTTAATTTTTATCTAAAATAATTTTTAATAGTGTATTTATATTCATTTGTCAATAAAAAGGTAATGAATTCTTGCGGAAATACAGTATTCACGTTTTCTTTTTCAATACTGAGATGTATGTAATTTGTTACTTTTTCTTATTTTAAATATGTACCTGAATCCGTGATCTCACGAATCAGAATTGTTCATTAACATACTTATTTCGT
>CAYNDN010000188.1:0-8776 GCA_964395075.1 uncultured Lentimicrobiaceae bacterium
CCAAAACTCGGCCAGGTGGCGGGGGGTGTTCGAGTTTTCGGCCCTGAAAGTTGGGCCAAACGTATAAACCAGCGACAGTGCCAGTGCTCCGAGCTCGCCTTCGAGCTGCCCTGAAACAGTAAGGTTTGTGGGTTTGCCAAAGAAGTCTTCACTATAATCAACACTACCATCTTCTTTTAAAGGAGGATTTTTTGGGTCAAGTGTGGATACCCTGAACATTTCACCTGCGCCTTCAGCATCCGACCCGGTAATAATAGGCGCATGAAGATAATAAAAACCCCGGTCGTTAAAGAATTTATGGATGGCAAAAGACAATGCGTGACGAATGCGTAAAACAGCACCGAAAGTATTTGTGCGTGGGCGAAGGTGAGCGATGGAGCGTAAAAATTCCATGCTATGGCCTTTCTTTTGCAAAGGATAAGTTTCCTGATCCACTTTGCCGTAAAGCTCCATTTCAGTTGCAATAATTTCAACGGCCTGGCCTTTACCTTTTGATTCCACGAGTTTTCCATTTACCGAAATGCCCGCACCATTGGTAATGCCTTTTAACAGTTCCTGGTCGAAATTTTCCCTATCAACAACTACCTGAATGCTGTGGATGATAGATCCGTCGTTGAGTGCGATAAAAGAAATCTTTCCACTTCCCCTGTGCGAACGCGCCCAACCCTTTACGTTTACTAACCTGTCAACATCCTTGCTGTTGAGTAATGCTGCAACTTTCGACTGTTTTATTTTTTCCATGTTAAAAAGTGTTGTTTTTCGAAGTGTGCAAAAGTAATCACTTTATAATGGTTGAGCAGCAGAAGCCTGAAATTTTACAAAAAGTTTACAAAGTGCCATAAGAAACCGGGTGAATTGGGTAGCGTTATGCCACCGGGTGAGTCGTTCACGTTTTGCTGTTTTCACCCGGTGATTGATGCAGTGTTTTGACGTTTCGATGTCCAATGGACGATCCAAAGTCGTATGATGCTGGAATAAAGTCATCCGATGACTTCGCGCTAAGCGTTTAGTCACCGGGTGAATCGTTCACGTTTGTTGTTTTCACCCGGCGACTGTGCAGTGTTTTGACGTTTCGATGTGCAATGGACGATATAAAGTCGCATGATGCTGGAATAAAGTCATCCGATGACTATGTTTGTAATGTGTGCCAATGATTCCTGTCTGTTTATCTTATGTTTAGCAAGTCATCGGATGACTCCGCGCTATGCGCTATGCACTCTGCGCTCTGGTAGGGGTGAGGAAAATGATACGGTTTTTAATGTGAAACCGGAAATTGCTGTACTTGTTGATTAACCTTGATAAAAACACTTTTCTTTAACTATGTTAAAATATAATTGATTGTTATGACTACCATCAAAACCAAAAACCCAACCGGATGGCATTGTTAAAATTAAATCCGAAGGTGTTATCTTTTGATGCTTTATATTTTAATAAAATAACATCTTCTTTCACAACCACCTCTTTGTATTTTAAGGTTTGTAATCCCAACCCTATTTCAAAGCCGGCATAAAAATGTTTGATGATATAAATATCAGTACCGGCAACAAGATTCAGGTTCCATGCCGTATAAGCTCTTTCGGTAAGGTTGTAATCATAGTAAGGGTCGCCATAAGGATCATAGTAAATTATCGGATTCCACCATGCATTGTCAACGGTGGTTTTTGTAACTTCATAGGAATAGCCGGGATAGTTGTATTGCCTGCTGTTTTTTTCGTCCTCATAGTTAGATGATTTTGTTTCGAAACCAAGATCAAAACCAAGATAAGGCGAAACACGTGTGTTTTTCAACAGGTGATATTCTGCGCCGGCCTGCAATCCCCACACAAAATAATCCATTTTGTAGCTGTCGAATTTCAGGATGTTGTTTCCATCTTCATTATACAGCCTCGGCACTTCATCGGTTTTTTTGTTTTGATCAATATTTAAGCCTACCCTCAGTGCCATATTCTGCGAAAAAAACATCCTTCCTCTAAAGGCATTCAGGTTTATCGGCCCATTTTCGCTAAAGGGTAAAAAATCAACTTCAACAGCTAAATCCCCTTTTGATGGCCTAAGTGCAAGCGAGTTCTCTTCGGTTTGAGCAATTACCAATGATGCAAACACCATTAGAATCATAGTAATTATTTTTGCTTTCATAATGCATTTTTTTATGTATAAATATCTTAACTTTGCAAAGTTATGTTTTTAATTAATAGTTAAAAAAAATGAACACTAAAAAAAACAATTCCGTAAGTAGCGTAGTTTTGTTAGCAATAATTGCGCTTTGTATTCTTACAAGTTCCTGCGAGAAAGACGAAGACAGCTATTATCTGTATTCCGGCAAAACCAATCTTGAGTTTGGTTATAACACCAATTCCATCAACCTTAATTTATCTAACTTATCAGATGAAGCCATTCAGTGGAGTATTAGCAGCACAGATGATTTCCTGGCTTTTAGCGATCCGTCAGGTTCAATATCAGCCGAAGGGAATTCTGATGTAACCATAAGCGTAAGAAGGGAATTAATTTCTGCAGATTCTATCTCCTCTTTGGTTCAAATTAGCAGCAGCAAAGGCGAGGGGCTCAGCATACCGGTTTTTATACGCAACTATCCTGAGAATAAAATCAGGCTGTCGTTTAGAGTTACGGGTTCGGCTTTTGATGAAAACAGACAAATTCTCTATCTGCTTTCCACATTTTCATCGTCGCCACGGTTAGAGGTTTACGATGTTGAGGAGGGTACCTTTACAACTCACGATCTTGATATATCAAGTTATTCGAATAGTGCAACAATGTACCTTATGCCTGATGGGAATAATCTGGCTATTACTATGGGTTCAAATCTCTACCTGTTTGATGTTAACGAGGGAATTATAAATTATTCTTTGCAGTTTGATGCATATATAACCAATACATCAGGAAGCCCCGATCAAAGGTTGTATATATCAACCCAGAATTATTCTGATAAATTATATTTTGTTGATTTAAGTACAAAGGAGTTGTTTACGGTAGTTATTAATAACCTATACGGACATTATATTCAAACACATCCTTCGGGGGATTACCTTTATGGCATGCATCATTATAATGGTATCATAAAACTCAATATTAGCAGCACCACGCCAACCCTGGTTTACAGCGATTATCAGTATGAAGCTGCCAAAATGTGGATTGTGGATAATGGAAATAGAATAATAACAAACGAAAAAATGGTGCTGGAAATTAATCCTGATATGGGAGGTAACGACATCGTTTCAAGTTCAAGTATTGAGGTTTCCGGATTTCAATATATAAGTGATGTAGCTTATGATGCATCTGATGACAACTATTTTGTTTTGTTTACAAACTCTGATTATTACGATGAAATCAGAAGCCTCCAAAGGCTTAATGGATCGATGGATTTTATGAAAGTAATAGAACCAGAACCATTTTTAGAGAATAACGGAAGCGGAGGTTATACTTCAATAAATGCATGGGTTAGAACTGTGTATTGTAATCCTGAGAACAACACATTGGTATTAATTACATCCAGCGATCCGGGGAATTATCCTGACTATTCTGCAATCGAAATCATCAGCTACTAGTTATTCGTTTATCGTTGAGCGGAGCTGCCTGCCCCGACCCTCAGGGGAAGTCGCGAGAGTTTAAGATTCGGGTAACCATTGATCAGATTTCGGAGAACGTTTACATGAAGTACTTCCTCGGGTATTCCAGTTTCACCAATCAGGCACCTTTTGATGCTTCACTGTTTGTTGGATTTCGAAAGCAGCTTGGCAAGGAGCAGATCAATAGCATCAACAAGCGCAAATCGCAGGAATTGGGATAAATTCATCCGATGACATTGTTCGTAAAGTGTACCTATTATTAATTAGCAGTTTACCGCCGGGATATGCGGAGTAAAGGTAACAAAATTGAATTTCTGCAATCATTTCAAAGGAAAGCAAATTCCACCATTTACAAAAAGTTGTGTGTCTTTTTCGGTGAAAAACCAATATTCGGTACCAACGTAAAAATAGCGAAGTAATCGAAGCGAAACCCCAAGGATCGGACTCATTTTGAACTTGCCCTTTTTGGCAATGGAGTAATATTCTCCCTGACTGATTGATTCACCTGAACCGATGTGTTCATAATTTGCATTGGCTTGATAAACGTCAGAATAGTGAATTTTGCCCATGCTCACCCCCAAAACAATCGAAAACGTGGGTACTTTGTTGAGGAAAATATGCCCTTTGGCGATGATTTTAAAACTCAGGGAATCGCCATTGGATTCCACACCTAAAGAAGTTCCGGGATCAAGATCATAATAATCGTCTGCATCGATGTTTTCGTGGTTTATTCCCGGCTCAAATATTTTTTTAGGTGGCTGGAAGTAACCCAGGGTTAATCCGAACAGGTCTTCAACATAAGTAAATTCCCCACCCCAGGAGTCGGCTCCGCGTACCACGCCAAACCTGATGTGCCGGAGTGGTTTCAACCTGAAGTTAAAAGTCTGGCTATTGAATGAAACATCAATGGTTTTTCTTTTTCTGAAATAGCCATATTTTTCAAGCTTTACGCGGTAGGTTCCGTATCTCACCTTCAGGTTGAGTGGTGTAACATCCGTTAATCGATTGTTGAGATATACTTTGGCCCCTTTGGGCGAGGTGTTTATGGTGATGTGATATTTTGCCGGTTGAAGTTCAAACTGAAACTGGTCGGTCGATTCGGTTACTTCAACAGGTTTTTCCAGGTCTTCAAAGTTTTCTTTTTTCAGGGTCAGCGAATTTGTGCCGTAGACTAAAACTATATTTTCAGGTGTAGCACCAAGGTATTCATCCCTGAGGTAAATGGCTGCTCCTGAAGGTTCGGAGGTGATACGGACCTGCCGGGTATGCTCCATTTCTTCAAACAGGTCGGTGCGTTGATTTTCGGTGAGTTCGATGGTTCTGTTGATTGATTTGTAACCCTCCTGATTTATCGAAATGTTGTAAGTGCCAATAAGGATGGAATCAGCATAAGGCAAGGTTTCGATTAATTTGCCATTGATCATTACCTGTGCATCTGCCGGCGAAACATCAATACCCAAATAGCCTGTTTTGGGCCTGAGGTTAAATTCCAGTGTACCATTGTTTCCGCGTGTGATTTCGACGGTTTTTTCGCTGCTGTGGTATTTGTCACGGATCGCGGTTACGGTGTGCGTTCCGGTTTTGATCCCGCTTTGTTCACTGATCAGTTCCTGGCTGCCTGTCCCGAAAAACTCACCATCAATATAAATTTCAGCGTCCGGGGGTTGTACATCAATGATGAGATCGCCCCACACCGGCACAAGTGTAATGTTGTGTGTGATCGTTTCCAGCGGATGGATGGTGAGGATGGTGTCGATGGGCTTGTAGCGATTTTTTGCGATTTCAATCGAGTAGGGGAATGCCGGATAGTTAAGCAGTTTGGCCGGAGTTTCCAATTCCAGAGCTGACAATTCCCTGATCTTAACTTCCGCTCCCTGCGGCACCGTATTGATGAGCATGGAGCCGGTTTCGGCCATGCCTTTGTCCTTGTTGGTAATTTCCAGCACATACACCTTTGAGGATCGGATGGGGATTTCGATTTGGTAATGCAAAGTGATGAATCCCTCTTTGATCACGGTGAGCCGTTTTTCGCCGGGTGATACATACAGCCAGAACTCACCGTTTTTAAACTCCACATCTTTAACCAGATTTTTCCCTGAATCAAAAGAAAGCTTTCTCAGGTCGGTTCGCACTTTGATGATCGCGCTCTTTTCATCGTTCACGTCCAGGTATTGGTACTGAATGGCCGAAAGGTCGTTGGGTGCAGGTTTGAACGACCGCACCACAAATTCGTCGGCGTGTGCTGAACCGTAAAGGAAAATGAATAATATTATACAATAGTTTCTCATACTCAAATACCAATCCGGCTTCATTTAGAAACTTACAACTAATATTCTGCCAAATTATGGCAGAATATTAGTTGTAAGTTTCTTTTGCAAAATTTATAATTGTCTAAAATACAAATAGAAATGCTCCTAAAAAACAGGAAATTGAAATTAATAAAACTCATTTAAAAATTTTGCCAGACAACTTGGACATGCCAAAACCGGATAAAAACTTCTCGATTGTAATTCCTTGTTTGGTTTTGGCATGTCCAAGTTGGGATAGAATTCATCAAGTTTTATATACGCTTTTTCCAGACTTTTACTTTTGCGCATTGCGTTTTTTATCGACCATTGTGACAAAACAAACTCTCCAAGACATCCGTTGTAATTTGGCCCGATCGAAGCTCCTGGGCCAATGGGGATTATATCTTCTCTTATTCTTCTTAATTTTGACTTTCCGGCCAATTGGATAATTGTGTTCTTAGGATCAGATATAGATTCGGGGTTGAATGGAAAGTTGGATTCTGAAACACGAAAGAATTTTGATAATCCTTTTGTATCCGCAAGCAACCAGGCTTCAATTTCCCTTACTGCAATACGAAAAATCATGTTTTGGTTCAATTCAAAATTCACCCAATCCTCTATCAAAGTTGGAGGACATTCATATCTGTCAAGATCAGTGAGGATAAAGAAAGAAAGGTATTTTGCGGCTTCATTAAATCCTCGAATATTTGATTTCAGATAACCAAATCCATTATTTGAATACACATGCTGGATGTTGAATTTTTCATCAAAACATGCGATGAGTTTTTTTATCGCCAATGCGCTCAATTCATCCTCGACTGCTATGTTCAGATAAATCATTTTAAAACAGGGTGAGTTGGTGTATATTTTTAGGATTCGTCCGTGGCAGAATCGCAGAGGCTGGATTCATACCGCCCTCCAACATTGCTTTAATATCAGGAAAAGCAGATGCCACGTGAGTTTCTGTTCCCTCTTCAGAGGGTATCAACATGATTATTTCTTCAGGTGAAATTCCTTTGTCACTTAGCAGATCCATACTGTGTGATGAAATGAGTACCTGTCGTTTTTTTGTTTTTTGCAACTTGTAGATGATCGAAGGAATTTTGGAAACGATAGCACTGTTCAGTGATAGTTCAGGCTCTTCGGTTAATAAGAGACCGTCACCGTCCTGCAATGCCCATATTAAGCCAATTAATCGTAGTGTTCCGTCTGAAAACTGATCTTCTCTTTGTTTTCCTGCAGCAGGACGCCAATGATCATAAATGGCTTCAAGATGTGGTTTTCCGTTTTCTTCTACGTAATAAAATTTCTTAAATTGAGGTACTGCAATTTTAAGCGTTTCCTCAATCTTTCTTAGCCAGGCATTTCTGGTTTTTTCATTCACCTTCGAAATTCTGTCGAGGAATCCCTTCCCAAAAGGGTCTCCTGGTAAATCTGGTCCTGCGAATGAGTGGGGATGCTTTAATAGTTGTGGAAGCAAATGAAGGTAAACTGCATTCTCAAGATACCTGGTGATTTCTCTGAATTCCTTATTGGCATTGATTTGTTCAAGGTGAGTCTGAGTAAGTCTTTCTTCGTCATCTTTATCAGCATCATCAGGCCGCTCCAGTATTAAATTGTTTTCTTTCCAAACTTTTTCATAGGTTAGGAATGATAAGCGATTCCCTCGTGGCTGCTGTCTGATACCAATTGCATATTTCCATTTAATAACATCAGAATCAAATTCAGATAAATATATTTCAATTTCAATGTCAGGATGTGCGCGGGCAGCCAGGCATCGAATTTTGGATATACCGCCGCGATCCAGCACAGCATTCTGCAATCCGCCGCCTTTTTTTGCAATGTCACGCAAAAACCGAAATACATCCAGAAAATTCGATTTTCCGGAAGCGTTCGGACCTACGATGAACATCCGATTCTTCAGCGATACATCAAGTTCCTTGAAGTTTTTCCAGTTCTTCAGTTTGATTCTTGAAATGATCATAGAGATGAAGGATTATTCTTTAATTACGGAGATGCAATTTTCACTAATTCTCAGCGGTAATATTGTTGGTAATGTTAATTACTCCATCGTTTATTGTAAACACCTGCCATTTGTTGCCACGATCACTTTCAGGAACATTTACCGTGTATTGCAATGCGTTGTTGGCATAAATTTTAACCACTGCCTTGGATTTTGAAAGTTTCTTAGCGTTTTCCTTGCTGCGATTGGTATAGTCGTGGACCCAGAAAGTATAATCCGCATCGGTTTCCACCTCTTGTATGGTAATGGTCTCGGGCCCCCAACTGTCGCGATCATCCCGGTCAAGGCGGGCTTCGCCGTCATCGGTGGTTTTCATGTTGCGGTAAGAAACGTGGTAACTGCCTTTTTTCTCCAGATGGGCATCCAGGTCGTCGGGGTTACGCCCCCAATCGAGGATGATGCGCACATTCTCCATCGACATTTCAGGAGAGATCGAAATGCGGTTGTAGAAAATGGTGCCGGCTACAACTTCGGTTTTCACATCAGTTTCGATAAATCCCTCAGCTTTAAAATTTAGCAGTAAAACCTGATCTTCATCAAGGCGTGGAAATTTTATTTTTCCCTCGGCGTCGGTAGTAAATTCGCCGATATCATCAATGATTACAATGCCACCGTTAATGGGTTCACCATCAAGGGCATTGTAAAATCTGATGGTAAGATTTTCGCTATCAGTTTCGTCTTCAAGGATATCTTTCATCTTATCAACCTGGGCAAAAGCTGAAAATAGAGCAAAGCAAAAAATTGAAATAAGTAATAGTGATTTTTTCATAATGTGTAAGTTTTGGTTAACACAACAAATTTATGAAAACTATACAACATCTGCGCCGAAAAAATACAATGTTGAAATAACTTGTACCTTTGCAAATTAGCAAATAAGAAAA
>CAYNDN010000189.1:0-5711 GCA_964395075.1 uncultured Lentimicrobiaceae bacterium
TCGACAACCCTCCACCTATTGCTCCCCAATCGCTCTTATAAAAAGAGGCAATGGCCAACAAATCCGGTATATAAACCTGCTCTACAAACTCTTGTGCATCTTTCAGCAACTTACCAACCATGGCCAGCCGTTCCGCATTTAGTGCATTGGCCTCATTTACATTAATGGCGCACGGAACACCTCCCACGAGGTAGTTTGGATGGGGATTTTTGCCCCCAAAAATGGTATGAACCTTTACGATCTCTTTTTGCCACTCAAGTGCCTCCAGATAGTGAGCCACCGCCATCAGGTTGGCTTCGGGGGGCAGCTTGTATGCAGAATGGCCCCAGTAGCCATTGGCAAAAATACCCAACTGGCCGCTGTCTACAAATTTCTTAATCCGCTTCTGCAAATCGGAAAAATATCCGGGAGAGCTTTTAGGCCAATTGGAAATGCTTTGCGCAAGCTGCGATGTTGCAGCCGGATCGGCTTTGAGTGCCGAAACTACGTCAACCCAGTCGAGTGCATGTAAATGATAAAAGTGCACCACATGATCCTGCATATATTGTGAACAAAACATGAGGTTCCTGATCAGTTCAGCATTGGGAGGAATTTGAATATTTAATGCATCTTCAACAGTTCTTACTGATGCGAGTGCATGCACTGTTGTGCATACGCCGCAAACACGCTCGGTAAACGCCCAGGCATCGCGCGGATCGCGCCCCTTTAATATCAGCTCTATACCCCTCACCATTGTCCCTGAGCTGTATGCATCCACAATCTTTCCATCCTTCACCTCGGCTTCAATTCTTAAATGACCTTCAATGCGTGTTATCGGGTCAACTACTATACGATTTGCCATAATCTATTTTATTTTTTTGTTATCACTGCGTGTTTTCTTCCAAGCCTTTATTGATTTGCCTGCGCTTACGAATATTGGTTGAAATGGCATGGGCAGCAATGCCCACACCGGTAGCCACCCCCAGGCCAATACCAATGTCGTCGGCGGTGGTTTCGATGCCAAAGCCCGGAAAGCTTTGCAAATGCTGATAGAATGGACCATTGTCCCAAAAGTTGGCCTCACTACAGCCAATACAAGGATGGCCTGACTGAATAGGAAAGCTAACACCATTGTTCCAGCGGGTTACACCGCATGAATTGTATGTTACCGGACCGCGGCATCCTATCTTATAAAGGCAATAACCACGTCTGGCATTTTCATCGTCGAAGGATTGCACAAAAAGACCAGCATCGTAGTTGGGCCTGCGATAACAGGTATCATGCACGCGCCGCGAATAGAAAGCTTTTGGCCGGCCAAGGGCATCCAGTTGTGGAATTCGCTCAAATGTGAGCAAATGTACAATCACACCTGCCATTACCTCGGCAATGGGCGGACAACCCTGCACATTAACAATGGGCTTGCCTTTAATCACTTTGTGTATGGGCTTTGCTCCGGTTGGGTTTGGATTGGCGGCTTGCACGCAGCCTGCAGAGGCACAGTTGCCCCAGGCTACAATGGCTTTGGCGCCTGCTGCCACCTCTTCAACAATTTGTTTTGCACGTTTCCGGTCAATGCAGCAATATGCCTCGTTGGCCACCGGAATGGAGCCTTCCACAAGCATCAGGTATTCACCAGCATTGTTATGGATGGTATCATGCAATGATTTTTCAGCCTGGTGTCCGGCGGCAGCCATTAATGTTTCGGTATAGTCAAGCGAAATTTTATCCAACAAAATATCTGCAACAATCGGGTGCGATGACCGAATAAATGATTCGCTACAACAGGTACATTCCTGAAAATGCATCCAAACTACCGGAATTCTTGATTTACTCTCCAGAGCCTTTGCTATCTGTGCTACGCCACTGGCTTCGAGGCCAAGCATGGCAGCCATAGTGCCGCAAAACTTTAAAAAATCACGCCGGGAATAGCCGGCAGCCCTGACTTCCTGATAAATGGTAGGTTCCTTCATATCTCCGAATTTTATACATTATATTAAGCGAAAGTTATAATCAGTAAAAAAAGTTCGATAATTATAAAAGTTCGTTGGTGTAATAAAAAGGATTTAAATCCTCATTACTTACTATCCTGCATATTATGCTCTTCTTCCTCAAGCTTTTCGCTCATTTCCCTGAAAAGATCAAGGGTTTCTAAAGCTGCTTCATGGTCAATTTTGCTAATTGCCGTACCCACATGTACCAAAACATAATCACCAAGCTCTGCTTCCGGGAGCCATTCCAGGCAAGCATCAATCGTATTTCCGCCTACATCTACTTTTGCCATTCTCAAATCGGGAATGCTCGTATCAACCTCAATTATTTTTCCTGGTACTGCAAGACACATAATCGTAGTTTTGTATTGATGTATTTCGATATTTAAATATGAAATCTGGTGTAAATATAATGTAAAAGCAAGCGATTACAACCTTTCTGACATATTTGCCCGATTTAACTGATATACATCAATACAAACTTGATTTTGATATACTTTGGGAAAGGGTAAAAAAACAGAAATAAAAAATGCTACAGAATATTACTTCCGGGAAACGATTTGCAACATTTCCAAAACCTTGTTTTTTACCTTAGGGATTGCATTTTCAATATAGGGCGATAACTTCAGGCGGATATCCTGATCCTGACTGATGGTAACCGTGATAAGATAAATTTTAGGAAGGTGTCCCAGCAAAATTGCCGATTCAATCAAATCCTTCAGTCCGATATCATGCGAACTCAGTGCCCTGGGGAAATCAGAGGCATATTTGGGTTCGAGCACATTGATGGTTCCTGGCTTTGCTTCATCGATGGTTGCGTCAATCATTATAATGGTATCATAGGCTTCAAGAACCGAGAGAATATAAAATCCACCCGTACCGCCGTCCAGCAGATCAACGTTTTCAGGCAGAGATTCTTTGTCAAGCTCCTGAATCAGTTTTACACCTATGCCTTCATCACCGAGCAGTACATTTCCCAAACCCAGTATCAAAATTTTACCTTGTTCTTTTTTATTCATTATTGCGAATTATGATCATTTGGTACACTCTACCGGTAAAAATGTCCGGTTCATTAAAAATAAGGCACTAAAATTATAAAAGTTTTCAGAACGTTGCCAATTGCTCCTTGAACAAAAAAGCCGTCCGGGATTATTCCCAAACGGCCTAACTTTACACTTCGCTCAAACAATAAATTATATTTTATCTCATGGGATATTTCTTCAAAATCTCATTTGACTTCATCAGAATATCCACGTATTGCGCGCGCTTGTAGGCAAAAGGATCATTAACATTCTTTTTGGAAAGTTTACCTGTAAAAGCTTCGATATTCTCATAGCCTTTCTTATCCATCCAGGCAGTGATATCGTTAAGCATACTGTTTATCTGGCCAATGCCATTTTTGTAAAGTGTTGAAACAACCTGCACCACATTGGCTCCGGCAAGCAGTGTTTGGATTGCGTCATTGCCTGTGAGGATACCTGTATTTCCGGCAATGTCAGCCTTGATATTATCATAAAGCAAACCCGCAAAGCGCAATACCAACCTGTGATCACCATTGTTGCTCAGGTACCATGGAAAAACCAATTCTTCGGTTTCAATATCAACATCAGGCTGGAAAATTCGGTTAAAAAGCACAAATCCATCCACGCCAACTTTATCCATTTCGGTTACAACTTTCAGGATATTTGTGTAAAAGGGACTTAATTTTACTGTGATGGGAATATCCACGGTATGCTTAACTTTCTTGAGTATTGCAATTTGCTGCTCAACAATTTCCTTTCCGGGTTTGGAAGCATTGGCAGGGCTGGCATAAAAATTCAATTCAAGCGCTGCAACTCCAGTTTCAGCCATCTTTTTGGCATATTCTCCCCAGGTAACGTCATACACACAGTTGAGGCTTCCGATAACCGGAATATCCATTTGCTCAACTACTTTTGAGAGGTTGTGAAGATGCTCTTCAGGGCCTGCATGTTCAACCTTGGGGAATAGGGTAACCATTTCGGCATGCCGCTCATTGTATTCCTCCAGGTTATCATCGTGCTGGGCACGCTCAAGTTGTATTTGTTCTTCAAAAAGGGATTTATACACAATACCAGCTGCGCCGGCATCTTCGATCTGTTTTAGCGCATCCATGTCGGTTACCAGGTTGCTGGCACCAACAAGAACTGGGTTTTTAAGTTCTAATCCTGCGTAAGTAGTCTTTAAATCAGCCATTATTAAAAAGTTTTATTTGTTCTTTTATAGTTCACTAAAAATTTGTTTTGGCAAAAATATCAAAAAAAATCACTGTATTACAAGGCAAGGATTTTTAAAGTTGTTTAAGGAAGTCCTTCATTAGCTTTTTAATCTATACAGCGAAAGCATCAGGTTTAATAAGTCCTCCCCCAACTTGGACAAGCCAAAACCAAAAAGGAAGTTAATATGAATTGAAGGTAACCGGTTTTGGTTTGTCCAAGTTGTAAGGCAAGATTTATAAGTTTGTTTTGCCAAATTTTATGTCTGCATGTTTTCATCCCTTTTGGTTGTTTTTAAATCACTCTTTTCAGTGATGCTTTAAGTTCAGGAACATTACATGGTATTGATCCAATAAAAAACCTTACGGTTTTTAGAGTCTTCTAAGATGCCATGGCTTTGTTAGTATGATTATGCCAATTTAGAAAGGATATAAATTTCACCCTTTTAAGCATTTAATAGTTTTTACCGAGTTTTTCTAAATGCTTTTAAGCTTGGCATTTAATGAACATGTTAATCTAAAATGATTTTAAATAGCTGATTTTGACGGAGAAATAGGTTTTGTAATCATCAAAATTGATGTTTAATAAGTAATTTCGTGCCAATTTTTCAAAAATGAATCAGAGGATTAAATTTACATAACTATGACGAAAAATAAAAGATTTATTACCTGCGACGGAAACTACGCGGCATCACATGTAGCATACATGTTTAGTGAAGTAGCTGCTATCTATCCCATAACCCCATCTTCGACCATGGCCGAGTACATCGACGAATGGTCGGCTCATGGCCGCAAAAATATTTTTGGCGAAACCGTAAAAGTAACCGAAATGCAGTCGGAAGGCGGCGCAGCGGGTGCTGTTCACGGATCGCTTCAGGCCGGTGCACTAACCAGCACTTTTACCGCATCTCAGGGTTTGATGCTGATGCTTCCCAACATGTACAAAATTTCAGGCGAGCTACTCCCCGGAGTCTTTCATGTAAGTGCCCGTAGCCTTGCAGCACAGGCACTTTCTATCTTTGGCGACCACTCCGATGTGATGGCTGCGCGAAATACCGGGTTTGCATTCCTGGCAACAGGCAGCGTTCAGGAAATTATGGATATTGGCGCAATTGCACACCTGGCATCTATTAAATCAAGAATTCCGTTTGTACATTTCTTTGACGGATTCCGTACTTCTCATGAAATTCAAAAGGTAGAATATTTTACCAACGATGATGTTAAGGATATGGTCGACTGGAATGCCCTCCAAGCTTTCAGAGACAATGCACTCAACCCTGAGCATCCGGTAACCCGGGGTACAGCACAAAATCCTGACATTTACTTCCAGTCACGCGAAGCTGCCAATAAATTTTACGATCCAATTCCTGACATGGTTGAGGAATACATGCAGCAGATAACAAAACTCACAGGCCGCGAATACCATCCGTTTACCTATTATGGTGCATCTGATGCCGAACATGTTGTAGTTGCCATGGGTTCAATTACATCAGTAATTAAAGAAACCATCG
>CAYNDN010000189.1:5721-8714 GCA_964395075.1 uncultured Lentimicrobiaceae bacterium
AGCTAATGGCGAAAAAGTTGGGTTGGTATCTGTGCATCTCTACAGGCCATTTTCAGAGAAATATTTCATGAAAGTGCTTCCTAAATCCGTGAAGCGCATTTCTGTTCTCGACAGAACAAAAGAACCGGGCGCAAATGGTGAGCCTCTCTACCTGGATGTTCGCGAAATGTTTTACCAGAAAGAAAATGCCCCGATGGTTATTGGTGGTCGTTATGGCCTCAGTTCAAAGGATACAACTCCGGCTATGATCATTTCGGTGTTTGAAAACCTGAAAATGAACGAGCCCAAAAATCATTTCACTGTCGGAATCAACGATGATGTAAAATTTACATCTCTCCCATTGCTGCCTGAAGTAAGTATTGTTCCTAAGGGCACCTTTGAAGGAAAATTCTACGGCCTGGGTTCTGATGGTACCGTTGGAGCCAACAAAAACTCCATTAAGATTATTGGAGAAAATACCGAAAAATATTGCCAGGCATACTTCGCCTACGATTCAAAGAAATCGGGCGGTATCACTACATCGCACTTAAGTTTCGGCGATAAGCCAATCCAATCTTCATACCTTGTAGGAACACCTGACTTTGTTGCCTGCCACGTACCTTCATACCTCGACAAGTATGATATGCTTAAAGGGCTGAAAAAAGGCGGTACATTCCTGCTTAACAGTATCTGGGACGAAGAGGAAACCAAAAAAAGACTTCCTGACCATTTTAAAAAATACATGGCCGAAAATGATATTCAGTTTTACATCATTAACGGAACAAAAATAGCCGTTGAAATCGGACTTGGAAACCGCACAAATACCATCATGCAATCGGCGTTCTTCAAAATTTCTAATGTAATTCCTTACGAATTGGCAGTTGAAGAAATGAAGAAAGCGATTATAAAAAGCTTTGGCCACAAAGGCGAAGAAATTGTAAACATGAACCACGCTGCTGTTGACAAAGGTGGTGAGGTAACTAAAATTGAAGTACCAAAAGAATGGGCGACGATTGAACTCCAGGAAGAAAAAGATTCAAGGGACATTCCTGAATTTGTTAAAAATGTTGTTGAGCCTATTAATGCACAAAAAGGCGATGATTTACCAGTTAGTGCATTCCTGGGTCGCGAAGACGGAACTTTCCCGGCAGGAACTACGGAGTTCGAAAAACGTGGTATTGCAGTTGATGTTCCTGAATGGATCGCTGGTAACTGTATCCAGTGTAACCAATGTGCTTATGTTTGTCCTCACGCCTGTATTCGTCCATTCCTTTTGAATGAAGAAGAACTGGCTAAGGCACCTGAAGGACTTGAAACAATTGATGCAAAACCAAAAACATTTGCACCTCACCAGTTCCGCATCCAACTCAGCCCGCTGGATTGTACAGGATGTGGCAACTGTGCTGATGTATGCCCATCGAAGGAGAAAGCACTGGTGATGAAACCGCTTGAATCGCAAATGCACGAAGAAAAGAACTGGGATTTCGTAAGTAAAAATGTTACCTATAAGGATAACATCGTTCCTAAAGCCAAATCCGTTAAAAACAGCCAGTTTGCACAACCGCTGTTTGAATTCTCCGGCGCGTGTGCAGGATGTGGTGAAACCCCTTATGTTAAGCTTATTACACAATTATTTGGCGATCGCATGATGATTTCCAATGCTACAGGTTGTTCATCCATTTATGGTGGTTCGGCTCCATCAACACCATACTGCAAAAATGCAGAGGGCCACGGTCCGGCATGGGCTAACTCCTTATTTGAGGACAATGCCGAATATGGTTTTGGTATGATGCTCGGCGTTAATAGTATGCGCCAGCGTATTGCCGATAAAATGAAAGCCGCACTCAGCAATGGTATTGCTGACAACATGAAGTCAGCTTTCAGTGATTGGTTGGAAGGTATTAACGACGCTGAAGCTTCAAAAGCAGCTTCGAAGAAGGTGGTTGAAGTTTGCAAAGATTCAAAGGAAGAAGTGGCCAAAGAGATCATGGCACTGGAGCAATACTTAGTTAAAAAATCAGTGTGGGCATTTGGTGGCGATGGCTGGGCATACGATATTGGATATGGGGGTCTTGACCACGTTGTTGCTTCCGGTGAAGACATCAACATCCTGGTTATGGATACAGAAGTTTATTCAAACACGGGCGGACAGGCTTCAAAATCAACACCTGTTGGTGCTGTAGCAAAGTTTGCCGCATCAGGAAAGAAAGTGAGAAAGAAAGACCTTGGAGCCATGGCCATGACCTACGGCTATGTTTATGTGGCACAGGTTGCGATGGGCGCAAACCAGTCACAATTCCTGAAAGCCCTGAACGAAGCTGAAGCCTATCCGGGACCTTCTATTATCATAGCATACTCACCCTGTATCAACCATGGCCTGCGTGCAGGCATGGGCAAAACACAGGAAGAATCGAAACGCGCTGTGGAAGCCGGTTACTGGCAGCTATACCGCTACAACCCGGCATTGGAAGCCGAAGGCAAGAATCCTTTCCAGCTCGATTCCAAAGAGCCTGACTGGAACAAGTTTACAGATTTCCTTAAAGGTGAAGTGAGATATACTTCATTGTATAAAGCTTTCCCTGCTGAAGCTGAAACACTTTCGAAAGAGGCTATTAAAAATGCCAAGTGGCGTTATAACAGTTATAAGC
Source organism: uncultured Lentimicrobiaceae bacterium (assembly GCA_964395075.1). GTDB lineage: Bacteria > Bacteroidota > Bacteroidia > Bacteroidales > 4484-276 > SABY01. Next base: position 8,349 of record CAYNDN010000189.1, read on the forward strand.
GATTGGCCGCTATGGACTTCTCCACCGAAGATTAATCATTTTTTAAGTTCATAATTCTGCTAAAAGCCCCGAATAATTCGGGGCTTTTTTATGCTTTATTGCATTCTCTTCACGGCTGATGAAAGGATGGGTTCGGTAGAATCTGACGATAACTTAGCCGAATAGCGCATTAAAGGCCTGTTCAATTTTTGAGACTTGTACTATCTGAATGCCAAAATCCTTTTTAGAAATGTTTTTGAAGCTATGGTTGGAAATAAATATCTTTTCGAATCCAAGCTTTGAAGCTTCTGTAATGCGCTGCTCAATGCGGTTTACCGCCCGGATTTCACCTGACAATCCTACCTCAGCAGCGAAACAAGTTTTAGG
>CAYNDN010000190.1:0-8631 GCA_964395075.1 uncultured Lentimicrobiaceae bacterium
TTTGAAGGAATAGGTGATTTTCAGGTTCAAATTAAATAAACTGCAAAACTTCAATGATCAAATTCAAATATCATGAAATAGCTGATTAATATTTTGTTATGTAAATAACTTCGACATCAGGCGTGGATTGATATTGAAAAAAGATAAATATGGTTGGTTAACCATCGGGCTGATAAGTGATAATATAAGCCTAACAATTTTTTAAAATATGAAAATGGATAAAAATAATTATTTATTATCCGGAACTTTAGCGCTAAGTGCTTTAGGATTATTTTCCTGTAAAAATACAGAGGAAAAAGTAAAAACAGAGAAGTTACCAAACATTATTTACATCCTTGCTGATGACCTGGGCTATGGAGAACTTGGTTGTTATGGACAGGAACAAATTAAAACTCCCTTCATTGACCAAATGGCTGAAGAAGGCATGCTGTTTTCAAATCATTATGCAGGAAGCACTGTTTGTGCCCCATCGCGTTCATGCCTGATGACCGGGCAACATACAGGGCATACTGCAGTCAGGGGAAATGGCGGTGTATCTCTTTTAGAATCGGACACCACGGTAGCGGAACTTCTCAAGCAAGCAGGTTACTCAACCGCCGTAATGGGAAAATGGGGTCTTGGACTACACGGTTCCTCCGGTGTTCCATATAAGCAAGGATTTGACCATTTTGTCGGATACCTGAACCAAAGGCATGCACACAACGCTTATCCTGCATATTTATGGAAGAATCAGGACTCAATGCTGCTTGATAATATAGTTATCCACAACAACGGAAAACACAATTTTCACCCTGCGGGTGTCTCTACAAACAAAAATACACACTCGCACGATATATTTACATCCGAGGCATTGAACTTTATAAAACAAAACAAAGACAAGCCGTTTTTCATTTATCTTGCTTATACTTTACCCCATGCAAATAACGAAGCGCACGCCTTTGGTAAAATTGGCATGGAATGTCCTGATACAACCCTGTATTCTGATAAAGACTGGCCAGCTGCACAAAAAGCCCATGCCGGCATGATTACTTATATGGATAATGATGTTGGAAAAATATTAAAACTGTTAAAAGAATTATCAATCGATGATAATACACTGGTCATTTTCACAAGCGACAATGGCCCACATAGAGAAGGAGGAGCAATACCTGAATTTTTTCACAGCTCCGGTCCTTTTCAAGGTATAAAAAGAGACCTTTACGATGGAGGAATAAGAATTCCGATGGTTGCAAGATGGCCATCAACGATACAACCTGGACAAGTATCCCATCATATATCAGCACATTGGGACTTTTTACCTACAGCTTGCGAAATAGCCGGAGTGGCACCACCGGAAAATATTGATGCCATTTCATACCTGCCCGCTTTAACAGCTAAAGAACAACCAAAACATGATTATTTATAGTGGGAAAAAATAATATGATTTATCATTGCCAAAAACTTATGAATTCCAAAGAGCGTTTTATAACCACAATTAACGGAGGAATCCCCGACCGACCTCCCTTATATGTATCAGTTACTCCGCAGGTAGCTAAAAAGATAAGCAGACATTTCGGACTTGACTTCGAAGAACCATTGGATTCCATGCTTTCAACACGGGCATCACACATGGATTTACTTGTAGAATTGGGAGTAGATGCTGCAGGAATTGCCACCTGTGCACCAATCAATAACCCTACAGTCAAATTACCGAATGGATTAATAAAAAATGAGTGGGGAATGGTTTTTAAAGAATTCGACTTGTATAATGAATTTTATGAATTTCCGCTGGCACATGCACAAAATGAAAGAGATATTGAATCATTTAATTTTCCCGATCCTTTTGTGAATGGAAGATGGGAAGAAGCTAAAAAAACAATTGATAAATACGGTAATACGCATGGCATTATAGCTGATTTGGAAACGACACTTTTTGAGACAGCCTGGTACCTGACCGGGTTGGAGAAATTTCTGATGGATTTATTGATGGAAGCAGAATACATCAGTCCTTTGCTGGATAAAATTCAATTCATACATACCCAATACGGGAAAAAGATGATTGAAATGGGTGCCGATGTGTTGTGGTGTGGCGACGATTTTGGAACCCAAAATAGTTTAATTATGGATGAGGAAACGTTTAGAAAAGTATTCAAACCGCGTATAAAAAAAATGTTTGAAGATTTTAGAAAGGTTAATCCTGATATAAAACTGGCCTGGCATTCCTGTGGTGCAGTTAAACCTTTAATTCCTGATTTTATTGAAATTGGGCTTGATATTTTGAATCCAATACAACCCCTTGCAGCCGAAATGGAACCTCAAAAACTAAAAAATGAATTTGGGAAAGACCTCATTTTCTTTGGCGGTATTTGCGTGCAGGATTTATTACCAAACGGAAATCCTGCTTCTGTAAAAGCTGAAGTTATCAGAAGAGTTGAAATACTTGGCAAAAATGGTGGTTACATCATTGCACCTGCTCATAATATTCAGGATGATACCCCAATAGAAAATATTCTGGCACTATTTGATGCCGTAAAATCTTTAAGTCAATAATTAAAATTAAATAGTCATAAATGCAAGCAATTTTAGGAGTTATATACCACTCGCTAGGTGGATTTGCCGCAGGTAGTTTTTATAAACCTTTCGACAAAGTGAAAAATTGGGCGTGGGAAAGTTACTGGATTGTCGGTGGTTTATTTTCATGGTTGGTTGTTCCTCCGTTAGCGGCATGGATTACTGTTCCCGGTTTTGCTGACATCATAACTGCTTCTTCTGGTCAAATTATTTCTTTAACCTACTTTATGGGGCTAATGTGGGGAATAGGTGGATTAACTTACGGATTAGGAATTCGCTACCTGGGCATGTCACTCGGAAATTCAGTAATTTTGGGTATAACGGCTGCTTTTGGCGCATTGGTTCCTCCAATATATTACAACCTCTTTCCGGCCGAAGGAAAGATATCTTTTACGGATATGTTAACTCATCCAGGTGGGCAACTGGTATTGTTTGGTGTTGCCGTTTGTCTTACCGGTATTGCGGTGTCAGGTAAGGCGGGAATGATGAAAGAACGCGAGATTTCAGAGGAAGATAAAATTAAAAGTGTGAAGGATTTCAGTTTGGTGAAAGGATTAATTGTTGCAATTGTTTCCGGTATACTCAGCGCTTTTTTTAATTATGGAATTGAAGCAGGAAAACCACTTGCAAACGCTGCGGTTGTGGCGGGTCACAATCCGCTTTATCAAAACAATGTCATATTCGTGGTTATTTTGTGGGGTGGGTTTACAACCAATTTTATCTGGACCGCTTTTTTAAACATTAAAAATAAAACCTACGGAAACTATGTTGACACCTCGAAGCCATTACTGAACAACTACTCTTTTGCAGCGCTGGCTGGAATCACCTGGTTTATGCAGTTTTTCTTTTACGGAATGGGAGAAAGCAAACTGGGAAATGGCGCAAGCTCCTGGATTTTACATATGTCCATGATAATACTAACAGCAAATTTTTGGGGATTTTACCGACAGGAATGGAAAGGAGTACAACAAAAAACTTTGAGAACAATATTAGTTGGTATTGCTCTTATTTTATTTTCAGTGGTAATTGTTGGCTTTGGTAATTCACTGGAATAAACTAAAAATAATGAATACTACGGAATCAATACCTGAATCTTACAAGCTGGCTAAATAATACTAATAATGAAAATAAAAATGAAACAAGTATTTATAGGATTCATCCTGGTGATGCTTGGGTCCTGCCAAACAAAAAAAGATGTTTTAATGCTTGAATCCCCATCAGGAAACCTTAAAGTTGTGGTAAGCAATGAACAGGGAAAAGTAACCTATCAGCTTTTCACCAAAACCGACAGTTCTGAATCGCTTGTTTTGGCTCCATCGCCATTGGGACTGGTTCGAAGTGATGAAAATTTTGCTGAAAACCTTTCATTCGTCAAGCGGACTGAAACAAAAACCGTAAAGGATACCTATTCCATGGTTTCTGGCAAGCAAAAGGAGCTTTCCTATTTGGCCAACGAAGCAGGTTTTACCTTTCAAAATCAAAACAGTCAGCAAATTGAGATAATTTTCAGGATCTTTGATGAAGGTCTGGCGTTTCGTTATTTCTTTCCCGGGCAGAGCGATTCACTAGTATCGGTGGAATATGAAACTACCGGTTTTGCAGTTCCGGAAGGAATTGATGCATGGATGTCTGCTTATCAGCCTGCACAGCCCTGGGGTGATCCGGCTTACGAGGCCGATTATATTCCGGTTAAATCGGGGACTCCTCCAAATCATGAGGCGGGATGGGCTTTCCCCCTGCTTTTTAATACCGGTGAAAACTGGGTTTTTATTTCTGAAGCCGGACTTGATGAAAACTATTGCGGAACCCATCTCAATCAGAACTGTCAGGGAGGACTTTATACCATTTCTTTACCTGAAGCCGACGAACGATGGGGCGATGGTGACATCCGCCCGTCGTCAACCCTACCCTGGGCAATGCCCTGGCGTTTTATACTCGTAAACCGCTCACTGAATTCGATTGCTGAATCATCGATGGTGAATCATCTGGCTGAACCTTCAAAAATTGCCGACATTTCATGGATAAAACCCGGACGCGTTTCCTGGGAATGGTGGTCTTCAACAAGTGGGCGTGCTGTAAAAAACCTGAATCATTTTGTGGATCTGGCCGCAGAAATGGGATGGGAATATTCGCTGGTTGATGCGTGTTGGGAGTCTATGCCCGATGGCAATATTCAAGAGGTTATTGATTACACCAAAAACAAAAATGTAGATTTATTTTTTTGGTACAATTCGGGTGGTCGGCGTGACAGTTCTGCCCGCAATGAAGATTTTTTATTGTTTAACGACGACACCCGGATGCAGGAATTAGAACGAATTGCAGCTCTCGGAGTGAAAGGTATAAAGGTTGATTTTTTTGCAACCGATAAGCAAATAGCCATCCAGCTGTACCATAAAATTATGACTGATGCGGCCAAAAACAATCTCCTGGTTAATTTTCATGGTTGTACGCTGCCAAGGGGATGGTCGCGCACGTATCCCAATTTGCTGAGTATGGAGGCAGTAAGGGGTGCTGAGTGTTACCGTTTTTCGGAAACCTATCCGGAAATCGCTGCCTCATACAATACTATTGCTGCTTTGACCCGTGGGGTGTTGGGACCAACAGATTACACTCCGGCAACTTTTTCGAACCAGAAATATTCCCACAAAACTACTTCAGCACATGAGCTGGCACTCACCGTGGTTTACAAAACAGGCCTTCTTCATCCGGCTGATAGCCCCGAAAGCTACCGGGCATTACCTATGGAAGTTATTGATTTTCTGAAGTCAGTACCTGTAAAATGGGACGAAACACGGGTACTTGCAGCAATTCCCGGCGAACTTTTTGTGGTAGCCCGGCGAAATGGCGAAAATTGGTATGTGGCGGGAATAAATGGCAAAAAAGAACTGCAGCAGGCGGAAATTGAACTTCCTTTCAAAATGAATAATCCGGTGATGTTTGCCGATGATGAAACTGCTTCTGAGTTTTCTATTCAACATTTCACCGGCGATATTAATTTAGTTTCTGTAGAAATGAAACCTGAAGGAGGGTTTGTAATGACCATGGATAACTAACATTGGATCGGGAATAGTCGGTTGGGAATAGCGTAAGAAAGAATAATCAATATAGAATTTATAACAGAAGGTATGAACATCAAATTACTTCAATTTTGCTTTGTTGTTTTATTAAGCTTGGAATTAATGGCAACAGAATATCATGTTTCTTTAAATGGAGATAATAATAACACGTGTACGCTATCAAATCCATTCAGGACAATATCATTCCCGGCGAAAATTGCCAAACCCGGTGATAATGAAACCAAGTGTATTCAAAAAATCGGATTCGTTGCAGAATTTGAACTGGAAGAAGAAGGTGAGCAAGTATTTCTGAATCTGGAATTGGATAATTCATTCCTTGAATCGATGACTACTCTCGTTACAACAGAAAGACTGGGTTATACTATCGTTTCTGATGCGGTGTTTGAGAATCCAGACGGAACACCTTTCAGGCTTGACCAGGATTATCATGGATTGAAAAGGAATGATAATAATCCGGTGCCAGGTCCCTTTGAGAACATGGATAAAAGAAAAATGCAAATAATGATCTGGAAAGGCTTATAATTATATAATTTTCGATAAAAAGAAAAACAATATAATATGAAAAAACTATATTACAATTTGACAATTGCTATCCTGATTATGGGTTCGTTTTATTCATGCAAGAATGTACCACATAATGAACGCAAAACCATTTCCCTGAACGGCGAATGGGAATTCACTGTTAGCCCGGCCGACTCCCTGATGCCGTCTGAGTATGAAGGCAACTGTCCCGTCCCGGGATTGGGAGACCTGGCCGATGTTGCTATCGATAGCTTTGGTTTTCCTTATAGTCAAAAAAGGAATTTATGGTATAAAAAATCAATGGCTATAAATAACCGGCCTGGGGAGAAGGTTTTTCTGATTTTAAATAAGGTGAAGTTTGGGCATACAGTATTTGTAAATGGCCAAAAGGCCGGGGAATCCGATTTCTGTTTTACCCCTTCAAAATATGATATTACTTCTTTATTGAAAAAGCCGGGAGAAACAAACGAAATGGTTGTGAGGGTAGGTGCCTTTACCGATAATCTCGATAGTTCTGTTATTTATGGGACTGATTTTGAAAAAATACGTTACCTGTCCGGGATTTATGACGATGTGGAGTTAATAATTACCGGAAATGAGCATATTGATAATATTCAGATCGCTCCGGATATTGAAAACAGCAAAATAAAACTGGCTGTTTATATGGAAAATGATAAAGCCAATATTCTACATTACAATATCACAGACAAAACTACCGGAAAATCAGTATCCTCGGGCAATCTGATGAATATATCGTGGGTAAACAACAAGGCTGTATTTGATATCGAACTGCCTTATTTTGAAGTTTGGTCGCCTGAAAACCCACATCTCTACATTTGTAATATCAGCTCTGCAAATGATAATTTTTCAAGCACGTTTGGTATGCGCGGCTTTGGATTTAATCTAGAAACAGGTCGTGCTGAACTCAATGGCGAAACCTATTTTATGCGTGGCACCAATGTTTGTATCTTTCGTTTTTTTGAAGATCCCGACAGGGCCGACCTTCCCTGGGATACTGTTTGGGTTCGCCAATTACACCGGAAATTTAAATCAATGGGATGGAACTCCATTCGATATTGTATAGGTTTTCCGCCCCGGTTCTGGTACGATATTGCCGATGAAGAAGGATTGTTGATTCAGGACGAATACCCAATCTGGACGGGGCCTTCTGCGAATGGCAATAAAGCTTTTCTTAAATATTATCCTAATGTTACCCCCGCTACTTTAGCTGAAGAGTATAAAGATTGGATGCAGGCACATTGGAATCATCCCTGCGTGGTTATCTGGGATGCCCAGAACGAATCGGTAACCACCACTACAGGCGAAGCAATAAAATTGGTGCGCCATCTTGACTTATCGGACCGCCCGTGGGAAAATGGGTGGGCTGCCCCGGATCGGGCAACGGATCCAATTGAAGCACATCCTTATCGATTTAGCAAATACATGAAAAATGAATCGCCCAAAAATCCATTAAAGGAATTAATAAGTAGCCCGCAAATTCCCGATAATTCTGCTAGTGAACGGACACCGCCAAAAGATGGAGGCATTTATCCCAATCCCATTGTCATCAACGAATATGCCTGGATATGGCTCAACAGAAATGGCACGCCTACACTTTTGACCGACAAAGTATATGAACGGTGTTTTCCTGATGATACAACTTCCGGGCAGCGATTGGAAACTTACGGAAAGCATCTGGGTATTCTTACCGAGTACTGGCGTACACATAGAAAATGTGCCGGTGTGCTGCATTTTTGCGGATTGGGGTATTCTCGTTCCGAAGAACCCCGCGGACAAACCAGCGACCATTTTATTGATATTAAAAATCTCACGTTGGATCCCAGTTTTGTTAAGTATGTGAAACCGGCTTTTAACCCGGTTGGAGTTTTCCTCGATTGGTTTGAAGATGAGGTGATAGCCGATCAACCGGTTGTTGTTGATGCGATTGTTATCAATGACCTGGATCGAAATATTGAGGCGGATATGCATATTTATTGGGACAGTGATAGTCTGCAAATTGTAGTTTCCGAAAAAATCATCTTGCTCCCATTTGAGAAAAAAGACCTTCAATTTAGTATTGTTTCACCTAACAATATGGGTGAATATGAGTTGGTTCTATCAATAAAGTATGATGGGGCAACTATTGAAAGCAGAAGAGAAACTCACATCACGAATTTATGAAATAAATTTCTCAGTTGATTTCAATCATGGTTTACGGTTTATGTGGCACAATACCATGGAATTTCAGACAACCCAATTACGATAACTGTGGTCGAATATTACTGGGTCAAGAAAAAGAAATCGTGATTTTCTATTAACCCACATTGCAGCCATAAGAGCATAACTATCTAATTTTAAGAGGTATCATTTTTAAAAATTTCCACAGGTACCACTACGGATTCTTTTCGGTAGAACGGAACTGTTTTGTACGCCATCAGGTCATAAATTTGTTTTGCTTTTTGTGTTGGCTCAGTGCATTGAC
>CAYNDN010000191.1:0-3231 GCA_964395075.1 uncultured Lentimicrobiaceae bacterium
TCATTGTTTAAAATTTTCAACAAATGTACTGATTATTTATGAACAAACACTTAGCCAGTCGCCAGGAATTGCATCCACAATTTCTTTTACAAATTCGAAATCATAGCACTCTTTAATTTCCCGGGCTGCATCAGGAAGCTGCTTGGCCATCCTGAGCAACACATGGTTTTTTACGAATGGAAATGTTCGTCCCAGGTGATCTTCCCATGTTTTCCAGTTGTGATGAAAATAAAACGCTGCCCCATGATCGATCAACCACATGCGTTTATCCCACATCAACAGGTTGGTGTTTTTCGCGGTCCGGTCGATATTGCTGATCATGCTATCGAGCAATACTATTTTTGACGCTGTTAGGTAATCAATCCTTGGCACCAAGGGATCGTAGGTAATTGCACCTGAAATAAAATGTATGCCCAGGTTCAGCCCGATGCTAAAATCAAGCAGATCCTGGATTTCCTCATCAGGTTCGGTTTTACTGAAACGTTCATCGAGATTCATAAACACAATTTCCGGCACATTCAAACCAAAGCTCCTTGCCAGCTCCGCGCCTAGCAGTTCCGCGATCAAAGCCTTTTTACCCTGCCCTGCTCCCCTGAATTTCAACACGTAGTTAAAATCATCATCGGCTTTAACGATGGCCGGCAATGAGCCGCCCTCGCGCAGGGGCTGTTTATATTGGATTACATTTACAGTTCTGATCTCGATTTCTTTCATCGCGGCGAAGATACCAAATATGGGTTATTCTTTTTCCAACAAAAAAGGCTATCCAAAAAATCACTTATTGTAGATTTCCAAACTAAATTTTCTAATCCGTTTTTGATTTGATTTCATCATATCCAAAAATAAACATATGTTTGCGATGGATAAATTTGAACCAAACCATACTCTTGAAAAACCAAACTAAAAATAAAACCACGGTTAAACCTCCGGCAAACTGGAAGTTCGACACCGAATTAGACACCAAAGAATTGGGATGCGGTGATCTGGTGATGGCCTTATTTAAGTTTTTCAAGACAATAAACTCAGGTACAATCGTTCGCTTAAAAGCACTTGATGCCGGGGATGTGATAGCCTGGTGCAGGTCAACCGGTAATAAAATTCATGCTTTGGAGCCTCCTTTTTTCCTGATAGAAAAGAAATAACACTAATTTAAACCATACAAAGATGAACAACAAATTTTGCGTTTCAATTATTAATTGTCATAAAAACCCGGATACAGCTACGGTAGGGTTTGTAGTAGCCAATGCTGCTTTAGGTTCTGAAAAAGACACAACCGTATTTTTAAGCACCGATGGTGTTTGGGCAGCAGTAAAAGGTGAAGCTGAAAAAATCAGCATCGGCGAACCATTTAAACCACTTAAGGAGTTGGTTGATGCATTTGTTGAAAATGGCGGGAAAATTCTGGTTTGCACACCATGTTTAAAAACCAGGGGCATTACAGAAGATATGCTGATTGAAGGGGCTACCCCTGCCGGTGGCGCTGTACTGGTGGAATTATTGGCAGAAGGAACCCCCTGCATTACCTACTAAAAATGGATACGGAAAAAAATCTTGAATCCATTGTGCCCGACCGGGTATTTGATGGTGGGGATCTGGATTGTGGGTCGGGGTTGGTGTTGCTCATCCGCGAAAACATGCGAAAAGTTCCGGTGGGTGGGATTTTGGAAATGCGCAGCCTCGAACCTACAGTTTGCGACGACCTGCCCCCATGGTGCAGAATGGTAGGTCACAGTTATTTGGGCCTGTTAGGCACGCCAAAAAAAGCCAGGTATTTCATTCAGAAGAATGAAAAAGCCTTGGAAGACGACAAAGCTTTGGAGGATGACAAAAAAAAGGCCCGCGAATATGAGTGGCGATTAAGGACCCGATCAACCGGCCATTTAAAAAGTACAGTCTATTGCAGGAATTTTTCATTTGATGTTGGGCAGGCTGCAAGTTTCGAGGAAAAGGACAATCATCCTTCGGCCATCGAATATTTTGCCGGAGCTTTATCTGCTTCCCTATCCACGGCATTTATTACTGAAAGTGCAAAAGCAGGTTTGGATATCGACGACATTGAAATAACCGTGAAATGCAAGCTTGAGAATGTCCTGGCACATTTAGGAATTGAAGATGGTTTTCCCGGGATATCACAGATTGATCTCAAGTGTTTCATTACTTCGATGGACCCACCAAAAAAGGTTAAAGCCATTTGGGAGCAAACCACAGAGCGATCGCCAATTTACGCCACGCTTGCAAAAAGCACTGAAATCAACATGAAGGTAAACGTTGTATAAAACTAATTGTATTAACCTATGTATAATAGTAATCAACTGTTTCCTGTCACACAGGTTGGAAGCTGGCCTCGCTCGAGGAAGCTTTTAAAAGCCTTGCGCGATAAACAGAAGGGCAGGATTAGCGAAGAAGCGTTTAGCGAAGTTGCTGACCAGGAAGCTGAAAGGTGCGTCCAGTACCAGTTGGAAGCTGATGTGGATGTTTTGGTAGAGGGTGAACATCATCGGGATAACTTTTATTCCTTTCTAACAGACAAACTTGATGGAACGCAATTGATGTCGTTGGCCGATATGCTCGACACCATCGAAAACAAGGAGAGTTTTGAGGAAATGCTGGATACGCTGGATGTGCCGGCATCTTCCATAAAAAACCCGACATGCGTTGGAAAGCTTTCGCGGAAGGGATCATTAACACTCGATGAATTCAACTTTGTAAAGCAATTTACGGACAAACCGGTGAAAATCACATTGCCCGGGCCTTACCTGCTAACCCGATCCATGTGGGTGGGTGCTTATTCCAAAAACGGCTACAACAACAAACTGGAAATGGCCGATGATGTGGTGAGGATTTTGCGTGAGGAGTTGAGCGACCTGCGCGATGCAGGTTGTGAATTTGTGCAGTTTGATGAACCGGTGCTTACCGAAATTGTGATGTCGGAGGATTGCGATCGGCGGACTTTCATGTGAGCTACCCTTGCAACCCGGTCAGATGCAGATACGGAGTTGAACTACGCAGCAGAACTCATCAACAGGGTAGTTGAGGGTTTTGAGGATATGAGAACCGGAATTCACGTTTGCCGTGGAAACTGGAGCAGAAATGAGGAGACTTTATTGTCAGGCGATTATTTGCCCCTGCTTCCGGCATTCGAGAAAATGAATGTAAAGCAATTTGTGCTGGAATATGCCACCCCAAGAGCGGGTGAAATTGAAATTGTTGGCAAAGCGCTCAAGGATAAGG
>CAYNDN010000191.1:3241-8580 GCA_964395075.1 uncultured Lentimicrobiaceae bacterium
CTGGGACTGGGGGTGATCAATCCCCGGACGGATGATATTGAATCGGTGGATTTTATTGTTTCTAAAGTTGAAGAAGCACTAAAGTACTATGAACCTGAGCAGATTTTCCTGAACACCGACTGTGGATTTGGATGTTTTGCCGAAAGGTGTGTAAACGATGAGGAGAATGCTTTTCAAAAAATCAAGCAAATGGTTGCGGCAGCCAAAATCTTAAGGGAGAGATACAAATAGTTTTTCTTCTCTCATTTTTTTAATATGCCTTTTGTACTGATTGAAAAGATTTTTTAATAAAATATGAAAAGCCCATCGTTCGCAATGCTCCTTCGCTGAAGCATTGGCGCAAGTGTAAGGTTTGCCAATGGCGATGCAAGGGTGGCACAGTGCATCTGCCTGATCAGGCATAATGATTACCTTTTATATAAGCAACTAAAATCCCTGGGGGCTGATTTCATGAAAAGTGGCAGTATGCGGGAACGTATGACGAGAATGAGAATGGAACGGAGAAAGAGATGACCCAAACTGTTGGATGAATGTTCACCATTTCCGCATTACTTCGCAAAAGGTTTAAGAAAATTATAACCTCCCCCTCACCGCATCCCAAATTCCCTTCGACAGGATCGGGAAAACCACGCTTTGGAATTCGAGGTCTTCCATGTATTTGGTGACGATGCCGTCGTTTTCGCTCATGCGCTGGATCATGAAGTCTTCGAGGACTTTTCGGATGCCCAACTGAAATTTATCTAAGGTATTGGCCTCGGCTGTTTTTCTTACTTCATCATTTTTTACAGCCTTTTCCCTGATCTGTTCAAAAAACAATCGATCTTCATCCGTAAATTCAGTGCCAAACCGTTCGTTGACCACATCAATAATTTCGGATAACGGCTTCCGTTCATCTTCCACGCGCCCTGTGCCGGCTTCGGTGATGCTGTCCACACCTTCCGGATCTCCATCAGCAATATTAATAGTGCCCTCGCCCAGGTATTGAGTCCGGTATTTTGCCAGGTTCACTTCATGTTCAGGATGTGTTATGTCATCTTCATCAGGTATAGGCAGCAGCGGTAACAGAAACCTGCCGTAGCTGTACAACATTTCCAAATCCTGATCGCCGTAGGGAATGATCTGGCTCATGAATGCGTAGCCTTTTACGAATGCCGAAAGCCTGTCCCGGAACTTATCCTGATCTTCCTCATCCAGGGCTTTAAACCGGTCTTTGGCCGGTGAGGCATATTTGTACAGCTGCGCATGGTCGGATGCTTTTTGCTGGGATGCCGGCTTATAAAAGATTTTGGTAAAGTTTTCAACTTCTTCGCGGTAATACACCTGCAATTCGTCCAAATCGTGTTTCCATTGCTCCAGTAATTCCGGTTCCGATTCCTTGCTCAGGTCGGTGCGGTCGTAATACGGTTTGAAAGCGGAAAATATATCCTCACGTTCATTGGCAAAATCCAGCACAAACGGATCATCCTTTTCACGGTGCGTGCGGTTGAGGCGGGAAAGCGTCTGCACGGCCTGCACACCGCCCAGCTTTTTATCCACATACATGGCAAACAGCAAAGGCTGGTCAAAACCCGTCTGGTATTTGCTGGCCACAAGCAGGATGTTGAAATCCTGCGTATCGAATTTCTCCGGCAGTTCCTTTTCGCTGATGTTTTTGGTTGTCACCGGGTCGATATTCATTTGCGGTTCGGTGTATTCAAAACCGTTGTCCGGGTCTTTCACCTTTCCGCTGAACGCCACCATCGGGCGCACATCATCATAGCTGTTTTCTTCGATGTACCGCTCGAATGCCAGCATGTAGCGCACAGCAGCCAGCCGCGATCCGGTTACGACCATTGCTTTGGCCTTGCCGTTGATCTTGCTTTTTATGGTAGAGCGGAAATGCTCGATGATGATCTCCGTTTTCTGGCTGATGTTTACCGGGTGCAGCGACAGAAACTTGGCCAGTTTACGGATGGCCTTTTTCTTTTTGTGCTCCGGATCATCAGACACCTTTTTTGCAATCTGGAAAAATGATTTGTAGGTGATATAATGTTTCAGCACGTCCCGGATGTAGCCTTCCTCGATGGCCTGGCGCATGGAATAAATGTGGAAGGGCATTTTGTCGCGCCCGAACAGTTCAAGGGTTTTGCCTTTGGGTGTGGCCGTAAACGCGAAAAAACTCAGGTTGCGCTGCCTTCCGCGCGATTCCATGATTTCGTTCAACCGGTCTTCCCAGTCAGGGCCGTCCTCGCCGTTTGCATTTTCTGCATTTGTTGCACCTTCACCCAGTATTTCCTTCAGTTCACGTGCCGTTTCCCCGGTCTGGCTCGAATGCGCTTCATCAACGATGATGGCATAATTGCGGCGGGCGATTTCCCGCTTCCATTCGTCCTGTTGCTCCATGGCATCCGCGTCAGGGTTGTCAAGGTCCTGTGCTCCGGCATGGAACAACAAACCCTTCAGAATGAAAGGGAATTTTTGCAGGGTGGTAATTACGATTTTGGTGCCATCCACCAGGGCTTTGGCCAATTGTTTTGAATCTTTGTCGATGGCTTTTACAACGCCCTGCGCATGTTCAATCTGATAAATGGCGTTTTGCAGTTGCTGGTCGAGCACCTGCCTGTCGGTGATGACCACCACGCAATCAAAAACTTTGTTGTTGCCATTGTGCAGGCTTGCCAGCCGGTGCGAAAGCCACGAAATGCTGTTGGTTTTTCCGCTTCCTGCCGAATGTTGGATCAGGTAATTGTGGCCGGCGCTTTCATTACGGGATGTGCTGATGAGTTTTTCCACCGAATCAAGCTGGTGGTAGCGCGGGAAAATCATGGTTTCTTTTCTGATCTTCTTTTTGCCGCCTTCACCATCGTCAATTTTTTCTTCCTTCACCTCCAGGAACATGTAGTTGCCGATGATATTCAGGAAAGTGTCTTTTTCCAGTACCTCTTCCCAAAAATATCCGGTGCGGTGGCCCGAAGGATGTTGCGGGTTTCCTTTGCCGCATTGTATGTGCTGCGGATTGCTA
This sequence comes from uncultured Lentimicrobiaceae bacterium, assembly GCA_964395075.1. Classification (GTDB taxonomy): domain Bacteria; phylum Bacteroidota; class Bacteroidia; order Bacteroidales; family 4484-276; genus SABY01. The sequence goes on from CAYNDN010000191.1 coordinate 6,243, forward strand.
CCCCGGTTGAAAGGCAGGAAATGCGTTTTTTCTTTGGACAGGCGCGTGGCCATGTGAACCTCTTCAGGATCGGCGGCGAAATGCACCAGCGCACCTTTTTTAAATGTAAACAGCGGCCAGCGTTGATCGCGGTCGTTGCGGTATTGATTTACGGCGTGTTGCCAGTTTTGACCTGATGCAGGATTTTTCAGTTCGCAGGTAGCAACCGGAAGCCCGTTGATCGAAAACACCATGTCCATTGTTTGTGTTCCGGTGGGATTGCACGGAACCTGCCGGGTAACGGATAAACGATTGTTGGCGTATTGTTCCAGCACTTCAGGGTTCAGGCTGTGGGCAGGTTTGAAATAGGCCATGTGAATGGTTTTGCCGTAAAATTTAAAGCCATGCCGGATGATATTGAGCTTCCCCTTGATCGCAATTTCCTTTACCAGCTTTGCGAGGAGCATCGGTTGCAATTCGGTGCCGAGCATTTCCGACAGTTCGCCGTACAGCTTTGGCTGCGTATCCCTGATAAACGCCATGACAGCATCGGGGAACAGCGCATTTTCCTTATCCCACAACTTCACATCCAATTTGTGCCAGTGATTGTTGTCGTGCAGCGTTTCCTCAATGTAAGTTTCGAAGGCTTTTTCGGTGGTGGGTTTCATTTTTTTTGATAGTTTAGTTACATCGTGTTACATTAAATACTATTTGATTTATAGCATATTAGCATAATAATGCTATGCTTTAGTTACATCGTGTTACATTAAAATGCCGCCCAAAACGGCACATACATCCTGGATTTTTCATACGCTGCAATCATACCCTCATCAATGCTGTCCCTGATTATTCTCGAAATTATCGGATAAGATTTATCTTCAATGTCAAATCTTTGGCGAAGGGTTTGGTTTGTCATGTCATCGCCGGATACATATTTGAGGCAGCAGTGTTGATAACAAGCCCTTATTTTATCAGGCTTCGACATTTGGCGTAATGTTTTTGGCGCAAAAAGCACTACCCTGGTGTACATATCGCCTGAAATAAATTCGGGTGCGGGCAGTTGAAAGACTTCAACTCTTTCAATTACTTTATCAATACCACTACCACGTTCTTCACAAAACCCCATTCGACGCATCAATCCGGCAATCATTTCATTACGACTGATCGGGCTGTGATCGATAAACCTTTCTGTATTTATTAAAGGCTTCCCAGGGTTGGTGATTTCAATGCGGTTATCGAAAATTTCAATCATGGTATTCATACCGGTAATATTGAAATCCTGATGAATAATGGCATTGGCAACAATTTCGCGTATGGCAAGCTCCGGGTAAACCTTTACTTCTTCCCTGAAAACACGACCAATTTCCTCGTTTGAAGGTAGTTTGTCGTTAATGTAATTAACAAGCCCTTCAAATCCGACTGCAAAACCTTTGCTGCCTGACTGTTCTTTTTTTGTTTTTAATTTATTGCTTCCATCATAGATAATCACCCTGGGAGCTTTGCGCTCAAGTCCTTCAAATTCGCCTATGTTTACAGCAAAAAGTATCGCTCCCAGATTGGTTATGTGAAATTTTGTTCCTTTGGTTTCTATCAGCTTTTCCTGGCTAAGTTTTTCAAGAATTGATTTTTTGTTTGGTGGAAGGTTTAGCTTTAACAAGCGGAATACACTTGGGTAATCAAGCAACCGTAATACTTCATCCCCTGAAATATTTCTTTTGGCATACTGCTTTTCAAAAATGGCTTTGCGGACTTTTTGCCAGATTTTCCTTTCACGTTCAGGATGATCTTTTAGTGGCTTCAGGTAGGTGCCAATTCTTATCCATGCCTGACCTTTAAACTTGACGGGTGTGTTTAACGTGGCATCAACCTGGAAAATGACAATACGTTTGCCTTTATGTTCAAACTCAAAAATTATAAAATCAACTCGAGGTTCTAACTGAGTAGCAAGCCAGTTTTCGAGTTCCTGATTTTTGACTTTCCTTTTTTTGGGTTGAAAATCAGTGCCGGTTATTTCGTGTGTTTCGTTTTCGATGCCAAACACAAGGTAGCCGTAATCTTTGTTTTCAAGGCAAGCTGCGTTTGATAAGCCGGATAAGTAATCCCCGATGTTATCAGGGATTGCCTTATTCAGCTTAAACTCAACCCACTCCGATTCGTGGGGTAAAGCCCTTAAATCTTCGAGTAAGTTTATCAGTTCATCGTTTGTCATTGTATTGTTTTTGTTAATCGAAAATAAGAAAACAAATTTCTAATCACCCAACCCTCACCTTCCCCGTTACAACTACCGATGCAATTCGGGGTCGCGCATTTCCGACAGTTCGCCGTACAGCTTTGGCTGCGTATCCCTGATAAACGCCAT
>CAYNDN010000192.1:0-3257 GCA_964395075.1 uncultured Lentimicrobiaceae bacterium
AATAAAACTGATGGTGCTGACCTGTTGGAACTGCTCGGTTTTATTGGATTCCCATGCGCAGTGAACAAGTAATCATTAACCTGTTTAATTATTTCAAAATAAAAAAAATACAATGAAAAAGATATTATTTGGATTTAGTCTTATCCTTATGAGCATGATCAGCTTCGGACAAGGTCTTGAAGGCATGATCGTGGAAGAGTACCCGACAAGTATTCCAGGGTATACTACTTATAGGGTTTTTATTGACCTGGCTGAGGGTTATTCACTTTCAGCCGTCTTTTCAGACGCAAACCATAACCTGATCGTAGAAACAAGTGGTGAGTTATACAACGAAACGAGCCTTGGTAAAAAACTTGGGCTTGAGATTGATCTGGGTACAGCGGACTTATTAGGCAAGAGATATGACCTGTTCCACGATTCCTACTGGACCATTGGTGCTTTCACCACGGACCAACAGGGTGTGCTTCTTACTGAAGAGCCCGCAGGTGACGGATATGTTGATGTTGCTCCTACTTCTACACCGACTTTGGATGTTTCTGACTTCCTGGATGGATTTGGTAAAACTATGGGTGCTGCTCCTTTCAGTTACAGTTCTGGCGGTTTGACAAGAGTACTGTATGCTACTCCTGCTGTAAATGGAGAAGGTCCTTCCAATTCAGTTCTGATAGGACAATTCACTGTTAGCGGCGATTTTACCATCGAAGTTCCTGTCTCTATCCTTCAGGATGGTGTTGCCGGTGCAAACAAATTCGTACCCAGTAACCCGGTTGGTACTGAAATAGAATTTGCCGGACTACGTTATTCTAACGTTAACGAAGCTCCCGTGGTTACACTCAATGCGCTTACTTCTACTTCATTCTTTGAAGGAGAAACTGTTTCAGGTTCTGCAGTTGCTTCCGATGATGGATCTGTTGCTCAGGTTGAGTTCTTTATTGATGGTGTATCTATTACTGTTGACAATGCTGCTCCTTATGAGTTCTCAGCTCCTGTTGGTGCTGTTGGTGCACATAGTATTACAGCAGAAGTTACAGATGACATGGGAATGGTTGTTGCTTCAACAAACACCCTGAATTACACTGTTGCTACAAACGCAACTCCTGTAGCTGTAGTTACTGGTCCTGTTGGTCCAATTGATATTACATCAGGTGCGCAAACTTTGAATCTTACGGCTGATGCAACTGATACTGAACTTGATCCTATCGCAGGTGTTGAATTCTTCGTTAATGGTAGTTCAGTAGGTACTGATGCAACTGCTCCTTACGAAGTTTCTTACACGTTTAGCCTTGCTGGTACTTATGAGATCACAGCTCAGGCAAGCGATGCTTCAAGACAAGGTCCAATGTCTGCTCCTGTAAGCGTGAATGTTGTGAATAATGCAGAATTTTATTACCTCGGTGCCGGACCATCAGAAGGTTTCACTCAATCAGTTCCTTGTTACGAAGGCGACCAGTTCTGTGTTAAGATCATGACTGCTCAGGCAATGACTGACCTGACTGGTTTCGATATCGTGATGAAGTTTGACGCAGACAAAGTAAGACCTACAGGTCATGTAGCGCTGAACGCCGAAGTTCATACTGCAAACTATCTGGACGCAGACTTTAAAATGAACGTGAAAGGTGACAGCCTCTTCCTGACAATCTTCTTTAATGATGCTCAAGCTTCAGATGTTTGGACCGGTGAAGGTACCATCGCTTGTGTTTATTTTGCTAAGAATGAATCTTTCAGTCAAAATGACGCTGTTGAATTCTCTATTACCAAGTTCAGGGAATCTACGCTGATTAAACAACTTGATGGTACGTATTATGTAGACAGGACTGTTGGTGCGATCAATATCTTCACATTCGAAACATTCCTTGATCCTATTTTCAACGCATACGTAGCATTCTGGTCAGACATGAGCCCTGTTCCCGGACAAGCCAATGATGCCTCTTACAACTCTACTTTCCTGAGAGACGGTTTGGGTAGTGCTTTCGGAAACGAAGCTGATGAAAACGGTATGGTTGCTTACAATTGGGTTACCAATGGTGCTAAAAACCTGAGAGTGGATAAAGACGTAGATAACACTGTATTTGATGAAGATGTCATACTTTCACTTATCGGAGGTCAGGATGCGCTTATTACTGCAAGATTCCTGGTTGACTACTATGAATTGAACGGATGGTATCCAACAGCCTACCAGGTAATGGCTATGGACGTGAACCTTGACGGAAAAGTTACCGCTGGTGACCTGACCGAGATCAACAAACGTGCGGTACAGTCTATCCAGGAGTTCTCAGAGGGAGCTGACTGGTTGTCAACCACGCTTTCAAAAATGAACTCTCCTCAGTATCAGCCTTCATCTGCATTCCCACTTGATGCTGGTGCTGGTGCAGGATATTCAAAAGAAAGAGTTCCTCAGCGCAGCGTTCTTACACTGGACATTGCTGAAGATTCATGTCAGTTCATTGATGATGAAACATTTGTGATGATTCTTCTCGGAGATGTTGATGGTTCTTTCAAGGAGATCACAGCTCCTGCTACTGGCCTGAAATCTCTTGCAAACAATAGCGTACTCTTCGACCTTGCCAATGCAACTTACGAAGAGAATTTTATTGACGTTCCTGTTCGCTTATCGGGTGAAGGCATCAATGCTTTTGACTTCGCAATCATGGTTAATACTGACAATCTGCAATTCATGTCAGTTAACAACATGCAGCAAGTTGAAGCGCTTTCAAACAGCATCGATCAGAATGTTTGGAATACTTCTTACAGTTTTGAAGATTACAATACAGAAGAGCCGGTTTTCTCTGTTCGCTTCATGACCAAAGGAAGTTTCTCAAATGATGATTTCACTTATGCCAGCGCATTTATCAATGGTGTGAAGGTAGAGACTTCATTCACGAAAGCAGCACCAACCCAAGTTAAGGATGCTGCATTTGCTGACCTGAGAATCTATCCGAATCCTGCAAGTGAATACCTGATTGTTGAGTCTGCAACCGAAGCTAACATCAAGATGATCGACATGAACGGAAGAGTAATCTTCTCGAATGTTGTGCTAACCGACAGAGCTGAGATCAATGTTGCTGATCTTTCTGCAGGTATCTATTTCATAAAGATTGAAAACGAAGAAACAACCAAGGTTGAGAAAGTCGTTATCAGGTAATTTTTGAAATAATAATTCATTTTTATTTACCCGGGCCCTTTGGGCCCGGGTTTATATTTTCCATCGCGTTATTTTAATTATACGCGTCGTCTCCCGGCTGTCCGCTAGTGAAACG
>CAYNDN010000192.1:3267-8579 GCA_964395075.1 uncultured Lentimicrobiaceae bacterium
ATTATATCTCGAAAAACTAAAGGATTTCTTAACAAAAGAATGATAAGAATAAACCATTATTTGTGCTAATTTTCAAACTGACATATAAAAAATATATTATTTTCTAATCTGCTAATTTTTAAGGAATTATGAAATTACTATTCTGCAATGGACTGGTTATGATCTTGCTCATGACTACAGTAATACTTCGGGGCCAGGAATACAACGATTCGCTTGCACTCGAGGGAGTGATTGTGGAAGTGTATTACATTTCCGATGCAAACGATGCGAGCGATACCGACGGGGGCTCTCTAAATGAGGGCGCAGTGACCTACCGGGTTTATGCCGATCTGCATCCTCATTACGAGATCCAGGCTGTCATTTCCGTGGAAAACCCTGAGCATGAACTGCTGATTAAGACAGATGGAGCGTTCTTCAACAATGCTGATCGTGGTGAAGTGATCGGACAACAGATCAGGACTTCCCGGTTAGACGAAAATACTGTGGCCTTAGACTCATGGGTAACTATAGGAGCTGCTTCCGATAACCATCTGGGTATTCCAAAATCGCTCGATACAGACGGATCGATCGTAGGTGGTGTTAACAATGATGGGGGCAGTGCTTCCATACAGGGAGGATTATTGGTCAATGATGATGAAGCCGCTGGTATTCCACTAATCACTGCAGACGGATTAATAGCGGGTACTGTAACCGACACAAAATCAGGCGATCTGTTAAATATTACTTTGAACCAACTAAATCTGAATTCGGTTTTTGGTGTGAATAACTCTTCAGATTCGCTGTTCAGCAATAATACCGGTAACTGGTATGTTGCCGGTGGTATGCAGGGAGCAACCGATGAAAATTTAGTACTGTTGGGTCAATTCACCACTACAGGCAATCTTGAGTGCAGGCTAAACCTTCAGCTTCGGGTAATCGACTCAGTAATGTGCAATCGCTGCGGACTGGATCCTGGTTGCGGGGCAAACTGCGGAGATTTTCCCATAGTTTTCCAGTTTCTTCATACCGCCCATCCTGCTGACCCAACCTATGACAGGCAGATCTCTGGAAAGGTTTATCACAACGAAGCACTGAAGTTCACCATCGATTCATCAGGAACAACAACCATTAGCGACTACCCTATGGCTGCCGAATCTTTGCTGATCTACCCGAATCCAGCTTCCAATGTGATCCACTTTATTAGTCCGGTTTCTGTAAGTGGAAGCAGCATAGAATACCTGATTTTTGATGAAACAGGAAAACTACAACTATACAACAAGAAGCAGGGATCCTCTTTAGCTGGTGATGTTGAAACAATCCATATTGGCAATCTGCCTGCAGGGTGCTATTTCCTCCAGCTCGTTTCAGATAAGAAATATTATACAGGAGAGTTTATCAAGAAGTAAAGTATTAAGTGTGAAATAATCATGAAACGTGCAATTGTTGGAATCTGCTTTTGGGGAATAATGTCTATTATCTCAGGGCAGGGATTGGAAGGAATAATCGTAGAGAAATATCACCTTGCAAATAAAGAGGATGTTAAAAAAGATAAGAACAAACTGCTGAAAGAGGGAGCTGTGACCTACAGGATATACGTGGATATGGCCGAGGGGTATGCGTTACAAGCTGTATTTGGCGTCACCGGACACCCAATAGAATTTAAAACCACCACCTCATTTTATAATCCTGCCTCTGGAGGAAATATGATGGGTACGCAAGTACGCACAGAAAACCTTGAAAACAAACTGGTTGCTCTTGACTCATGGCTTACAATCAACCTGGCCACAAGAAACCATGCAGGTATTCAGCTTAAACTGGACCCGGACGGATCCTTACTGAAGAGTAAACCATTCATTGAAAAAGATGGACTTATCACAGGGAAGGAGCCAGGATTAATTCCCTATAATTTAGAACTTGATCCTTTTGATGACGGTTCCCAGGATAGCGTCTATTCTGCATATGATTCTGTACTAGGCGTCTATGGGGGCGTTCAGGGTCCTAGTGAGGAGAACCAGGTATTAATTGCTCAGCTGACCACCGACGGAGAGTTGTCATTTGAGTTCAATGTTCAAATTGCTTCTCCGGAGTGTGGTGAATTTGAAAGATATGTTGCCAAAAACCCTGTGGGTGCTGAAATTCAGCATGCCGACCTGATTTATGGAAATTAAATGATTAAACAAAACCCCAGTACAATGAAAAGAACTTTACTAACATTTGCACTTGCGATTATTGCAGTAGCCAATTTCTCACAAGGACTAGACAGTATTATTGTTGAACAGTATCACATTGCCACGTCAGAAGAGGCCTCTTCTGACGAAAACCTCAATGAGGGAGATATTACTTACCGTATCTTCGTCGACATGGCAGCCGGTTATGAACTTCAGGCCGTTACGTCCGCTGAGAATCACAACCTGATCGTGGGTACATCCACAGAGTTCTACAATACAGATATTGCTGGGGTTACCCTGGGTGAAAATATTTCCGATCTCCTGATGGGCTTCGTTCCTACCCTTAAATATGATTCATGGTGGACCATTGGTGCCTACAAGAAGGATGACGGGGGCCAGGTGGGACAACAAGGGGTATTGTTAATAGAAGATCCAGATGGAACCGTTGATGGATACATGGATGGTGAGGCAGCCTATTTTACAGCCAACTCGGGATTCAATTTCAGTATGTTCAACAAGACAAATTCCGCAGGTGAATTCAATACCAATGGTGAAAGCCAGATAATATATGTTCCCGGAGGGATTCAGGGTCCGACTGCGACCAATCGTGTACTTATCGGACAATTCACTACCGGGGGGGATTTCTATTTTGAATTGAATATACAGGTCAGGGAAGTTGGCACCACCAATACCACCAAGTACGTAGCCAGGGATGCCGTAGGAAATGAAGTGCAGTTTCCCGGCCTATCCTATCCCACCCCAATCATCCAGGGATGTATGAGTCCAACGGCGTGTAATTACAATCCGGATGCAAACTTAAGCAATGGATATTGTATTGAACCGGTTGAGAATTGCCGTGAGTGTAACCCGGACAATACCGGCCTTATATTGATAGATACCGACGGTGATGGCGTTTGTGATGCAAATGAAATATTTGGTTGTACCACTGAAGGTGCCTGTAATTATGATCCTCTGGCTACAGAAGATGACGGGTTATGCATCATTCCGGAAGCCAATTGCACCAAATGTAACGCGACAAATGACGGACTTGACCTGATCGATTCCGACGGTGATGGAATCTGTGACAGGGACGATAATGAAGAGATTAGTGGCTGTACAAATCCGGATGCCTGTAACTACAATGAGCTGGCCTCGATTGATGATGGATCGTGCCTGATTCCGGTACCGGGCTGCAGTTTCTGCTCGGGCGATATGCTGATGATCGAGGACAACAACGGGAACGGCATTCCGGATTGTGAGGATATTTATGGTTGTACCATCCCGGAAGCATGCAACTACAATCCGGATGCCACATATGCGATGAATGATGGATGCATCATTCCCGATGAATGTACTCAATGTAACGAAGATAGTACGGCCCTGGAGATCATTGATGAGAACGACGACGGGATTGCAGATTGTTATATCGTTGGATGTACCGATCCGACCGCTTGTAATTACAATGATTCAGCCAATTATGATGATGGCAGTTGTCTGGTGCCGGCTAGTTATTGTTATGAATGTTCGGAGGATTCAACCGAGCTGGTAATGATTGATGTCGATAATGATGGCATTGCCGATTGCGAGGATGAAGGTCTGGAAGGTCTTATCGTAGAGGTATATTACATAGCTGATTCAGCTGATGTGGCAGATACCGATGGCGGATCCCTGGCATTAGGTTCAGTGACCTATCGGGTATTCGTGGACATGCTGCCCGGCTATGAACTTCAGGCTCTGTTCAGTATGGAGAATCAGAACCTGGAAATCAGAACTACTACCGGATTCTTTAACAATACAGACCGTGGAGAATCTTTGGGTAACAGCATCCCGTCGCTGCGTATAGGTGATAATACTGTTGCACTCGATTCATGGCTCAGCATGGGAGCAGCGACAAACAGTCATTTTGGGGTGCTTAAATCTGAAGATAACGATGGCTCGATTGTGGGTGGCGCAAACAATGATAACGGACTACTTGTAAATGTTAACGAAGGCATGGGAATTCCATTAACCACTTCCGATGGACTACTTCTCGGGCAGCCAGAACTACTGCCAGCCACCAGCGAAATGAACCTAACACATTTTGGTTCGGAAAACTCCATCGGGGATTACAATACCAACGGAAAGGTTTCGGTTCTATATGTACCCGGTGGTGTTCAAGGGCCCACAGAGAGCAATACCTTACTGATTGGACAGTTTACCACCGATGGTGCATTCGGACTGAAGCTGAATATGTCCATACGTCTGCGAGGCACAACCAACTATAAGCGCTACGTAGCTTCAAATGCTGTGGGAAAGGATGTTTTTGCCGAATTCCTTTCGTATGAAGTTGTCCCGGGCTGCACCAATCCGGATGCCTGCAACTATAATCCGGATGCAACTCTGGATAACGGCACCTGCCTTATTCCTGAAGAGAATTGTACTCAATGTGATGGTGAAGAACTGGTATTGATTGACAGCGATGGAGATGGAATCTGTGATAAATATGATGTTACGATAGTTCCAATTGCATCGAAAAACCTGGAAATGGATGTCAGAATATACCCAAATCCTGCAAACCAGGAAATGACAATAGAAATCAGTCAAATTCCGGATGCAGATATCGGACATTATTCTTTTACTGTATTGAATATGTTAGGCGAGGCACTAAAGATTGTACCATTAAAAAGTGAAAATCTTCATAGCATAAAGACCATTATCGATGTTTCGGACCTGAAGCAAGGAGTCTATTTTATCAGACTCACAACAGAATCAGGGATAACTGTAACCCGTAAATTCTATAAATAGTCATCAGCTATGAAATGCATGAAGAGCAAACCGACCCATAAAGCCTTGCTTGCAAAAAGTCTCTTGGTATCGGTTTTGTTGACAATAGTAATCCAGTCAGTAAACAGCCAGGTGATTGTCAGGGGTAAGATCATCGATTCCAGCGGAGAACCGCTCACAGGAGCCACAGTTTCGATCGTTGAGAATCCCACTAAGGGTACCATTGCAGATTTAGATGGGAATTATTCCATTGAAATTTCCTTATCCTCACCCCAAACACTCAGGGTATCCTACATCAGTTATAATTCTGTTGAGGAAACAGTGAATGAGAAGGACAGCAAAGTGATTATTAAGAATTTCATTTTGGAACACTCCAATCTAACATTGGACGATGTTACAATC
>CAYNDN010000193.1:0-1084 GCA_964395075.1 uncultured Lentimicrobiaceae bacterium
TAGAAAATATGCTGGAATTATTGGCTTCTGGAATGACCATTGAAGAATTACTGGAAGATTATCCCGATTAGGAAAGGGATGTTTTTTTGGCATGCATTGCATATGCAGCAAAACTATCGCAGGTAAAAAGTATTTACACTTTAGCTTCATGAGGTTTTTGATTGATGCCCAATTGCCACAAAGTCTGTCCGAATTAGACCACAGAAACAGGAATTCCGAGGGAGGTATTTGATGATGAAAACAACGATTAAAAAAGAAATGCAAAATCGTAATTTTTATTGGGATATAGAAACATTAACATACCCGAAAACGATGACATAAACACACTAAAATAATAATATAAAAAGCGTTAGCTTTTATTCCCGAAAAATAATTCTTTGTATTTTCGTAACATTATCAAAAACAGCAAAGCATGAAGTTTACTGCAATAATCGAAAAATCAGAAGATGGCTGGTATGTTGGCCAGTTAGAAGAAATGCCCGCGGTTCTGACTCAAGGTAAGACCATAAAAGAGTTGAAGGATAATTTATTGGATGCGCTCCGTTTGATGCTTGAAGCAAATAATGCTTGGTAAAAAACTGAAATTTTGTAAAGAAAACCTGATTATCGATTTATTATGAACGAAAAAGAATTTTACATTTATCTTGGCAACAGATTAGCCGACCGAATAAGGGTAAAATTTTTAAAAGAAAAAGGGATAATTACAGATTTGCTTATTCAATATGAAGCATTAAGAAAATGAAATAATGCAAAACAACGAAAAAATTAAAAGAGACTTAGCCATAGGACTTGATTTTATTGAAACCATAATTCAGGAGCCGGAGCTATTGGATGAAATTTCAGATGGTACAACCATTAGTTTTCTTGATAAAGCGGCAAAAAAAACAGAAACTGTGGCAGAACAACAAATGAAGCGCAAATATGTAAAGGTGAAACGTAAATTTGAATTATTGTAAATATAAACGTTATCACATCAAAAAACAATGACATAACAAATCGATAAAACGAAAATATAAAAAGCGTTAGCTTTTATTCTTGAATCTGAAAATCGCCAATTTTCAAACGGGAACAAGACAAAAAGTAA
>CAYNDN010000193.1:1094-4475 GCA_964395075.1 uncultured Lentimicrobiaceae bacterium
GGGCTGTTCTTATTTGTAAAGTGGGTGTTTGGCGATACCTCTGATACCGATAGGTTACAGTTCCCACGCTTTTTTTGTGAGACTATGATTTTGTGAGCATCTAAGCGAAACGAAATGATTTAGTCGAACAATCCCGAGACTGAAAGGATTCGGGATCAAATAAAATAAATGCCCGTTGGGCACTGAGGGCAATCATTAAAAACCTTATTTTACTATGAAAAAGTTTACTTTTCTCTTCGCGTTGCTCATGGCAGCAACAACAATTTTCGCACAAACTCCACAAGCCTTCAACTACCAGGCTGTAGCACGCGATTTAAATGGTGCCCCATTGATTAATCAGGCAATTTCAGTAAAAATTTCATTACTTGCCGGCAATGCTTCCGGAACGAAAATTTATAGTGGTTTACACCAAAAGATTACAAACAGTTCAGGCTTATTCGACCTTGAAATCGGAAACCCGGATGAGGTACTCACGGGTAGTTTTAATGACATCTTGTGGGGTGTCGGTTCCTGGTTTCTGTAAGTTGAAATAGACCCCGATGGCGGTCCGGATTTTCAGATGATGGGGACAAGCCAACTGTTGAGCGTGCCCTACTCCTTAAATTCGGCTTCTCTTACCTTACATTCGCCCAACGGCAAAAGCTACGAAATTGCCGTTGACGACGAAGGCAGCCTGATAACAAACTGTGTACCCGACCCAAGCCAGGCCAATGCCGGCGCCGACCAATTAGATGTAACAGACTCTAACACCACACTTGGGGGAAATATACCTCTGTTTGGTGAAGGCCTTTGGAGCATCTTAAACGGTGAAAATGGTAATTTTACAGATGCCACCGATCCCACCACCATATTTACCGGCCAGGTGGATGAAACGTACACCTTGCAATGGCAGATACATACTCCCTGCGATACCACCTACGACACGGTAAATATTATTTTTATTTCGCCTCAGCAGCTTACCATAGGCGATGAATACGGCGGGGGTATAGTAGCTTATATTTTACAGCCTGGGGACCCCGGATACGTTGGGGGGGAAATACATGGGTTTATTGCTGCGCCTTATGACCAAGGTACTGATGTAGGGTGGGGTTGTTATGGCACCGTTATACCGGGTGCCGATGGAACAGAGTTGAGCACTGGTTTTCAGAATACCTTGGATATTGTTACAGGATGCAATCAAATTGATATTGCCGCGCAAATATGCAATGATTTGGTGCTAAATGGTTATGATGACTGGTTCTTGCCAAGTAAAGATCAAGTAAAGATGAACTAAATAAAATGTATATTAGCAAGGATGATATTGGTGGATTTGCTGATGACAAATATTGGAGTTCATCTGAATACACTAGTGTTTTGGCTTGGTGCCAGTGGTTTCCTAACGGCGGACAGTACAACAGCTTTTCTAAACATGGTCTTTTCCGTGTAAGGGCGGTAAGGACTTTCTCAATTACAATCTCTTTTACTTGCGGTGAGCCATTTACCGATACCCGCGATGGCAATACCTATGCTACTGTACAAATTGGTGACCAGTGCTGGATGGCGGAAAATCTTAATATTGGAGAGCGGATTGATGGGAGTGAAGATATGACAGATAATGGAACCATTGAAAAGTATTGTTATGATAATTCTGAAGCAAACTGTGATGTTTATGGTGGCCTGTATCAATGGGACGAAATGATGCAATATATAACAACTGAAGGTGCGCAGGGTATTTGCATGGAGGGATGGCATGTGCCAACGGATGCAGAATGGTGTATATTGGAGCAGGAAGTTGACCCCACTATAAATTGCAGCATCACAGGCTACAGGGGTGTTGATGGTGGAACAAAACTTAAACAAGGTGGTAGTAGTGGCTTTGCGGCTCTCTTTGGGGGATTTCGCCACGTCAATGGTACATTCAATGTGTTCGGTTCAATATCCTACTTATGGTCATCGAGTGAGAGTGGTGCGAATGCCTGGACTCGATATCTGAACATAAGCATCAGCAATGTTGGCCGTAATAACAACCATAAGGCTTACGGTTTCACAGTTCGCTGCCTTAAGGATAATTGATTTTGGGATTGAGAGGTGAACAGTTAATACTGGTGTTCAAAAGTTTCATCTTTTTGAAACCGAATTAAAAATAATGATTGTGAATTCACTCTTTTATCATTGTAGGATTCAGATTATCTTTACAGAAAATTTTAAAATATGAACACTGCAACCATAAGAAAAAAACTCTATGAATACATTAGAGTTGCCGACGACCGAAAAGTAAAGGCCATTTACACCATCATCGAAAATGATGTGATCGAACCTTATGAATGGTGGAACGACAAAGAATTATTAGCCGAACTCGATTATCGTTCTGAACAAATAAAAAACGGTATCGACAAAGGTCAGCTTTGGGAAGATGCAAAAAAGGAAATTCTGAGCCACCGCAAAGCAAAAAATGATGGGAAATAAAATCCTTTTATCATCAATGGCCATAAAGGAACTTGATGAATCGTTTCTCTGGTACGAGGATCGCCAGGAAGGATTAGGTGATCACTTCATAAGTATTATCGAAAAATCCTTTCATTTGATTGAGCTTACCCCGGAAAGATTCCCGAAGAAAAGCAAATTTTACAGGGAGTTTGTGGTTGATAAATTTCCTTTTGTCATCATTTATGAATACCTCATAGAAGAGCAAAAAATTATCATTTTACACGTTTTCCACACAAAACGAAACCCTAAATACAAAGGACATTAAATTCTTTAAATTGAATGTTTTAACAAATAAAACAAAAACAACAAATGAATACTCTAATTAGATTTATTTTCATACTCGCCTTTGCCACTTTTTCATTTCATGCAAAAGCGCAACAGGTCATCGCTTCAGCGGGCGGCTTTTTCCAAAACGAGAGCCTCTCAATCAGTTTTACCATTGGTGAGCCGGTTATCAAAACTTTCCAAAATAATGAAATCACCCTCACGCAGGGTTTCCAACAACCCTATGATTTTCATTATTATCAATTGCTAAACCTACCTTCAGGCTGGAGTGGCGTATCAAGCTATATCATCCCCAATTCAACAGAAGTCGATCAGCTATTTGCTGATTTAGAAAGTGATATGATCATCCTGCAAAACTTCGACGGCATGTACTGGCCGTCTGCCGGAGTGAACACTTTAGGCAACTGGGACGACCATGCCGGATACCAGGTGAAAACGGAAACCGCACAACAGGTTACTTTCACCGGCAGCATGCAGGAAAACCTCACAGCAAATCTTAGCGCAGGTTGGAACTATCTGCCCGTGCTGAATGCCTGCGACAATGATGCGGAGGATTTGTTTGCTCCGCTCATCGGTCATCTTCAAATTGTGAAGGATGTTGCAGGATACGGTGTTTACTGGCCGCAGTTC
>CAYNDN010000193.1:4510-8515 GCA_964395075.1 uncultured Lentimicrobiaceae bacterium
GATTGTACCGGAGACCTGTCCTCTCTGAAGTCGAAAACCCTGTCAGGGTTTGAATGGAAAATCACCAATTCCCATGGCTCTATTGTTACAACCGGCCTCGGCCGATCCGATGACTTCACCATTGACATCTCCACTCATCCGAAAGGAATCTACTATCTGAAAATAACACAAGGAGGATTGCAAGTGGTCAGAAAGCTGGTGCTGCAATAGCAAGTCACCCGGTGAGTCCTTACGCGGCAGATGTGCTAAGCCCTTACAACGGGTGCTTTGCTCAAACAAGAATTCACCGGGTGACTACACCTTAAAGTCACCCGCTGAGTACTGCCAGACAGATAAACTGAGCTATAGCAAATAGAGCTTCGTTTATAAAGAATTCACCGGGTGACTGCATCAGCAAACAAAAACTAAAAAGCCTCCCTGCAAAACGCGGGGAGGCTTTTTGTACTGAAATATTGAAGTTTTTATAACTGTGAAGACTCCAGTTCAACATCTTTCAGGATTTTATTCAACAATCCCGGACCGATAGTTTCTGAGCCATGAACCGGGACAACAGTTTTCCGGCCATCCGGATGCTTGAGTATATGGTGGCTTCCACGAATCCTTGATATCACAAAACCATGAGTGACTAATGATTTAATCAATTGCTTCCCGGTTAATTTTGGATATGTTCTGCTCATGCTTAAACTGCAATGCGTTGAATTCCGATAAATGTATTTTGCTCTATGGTATCATCTCTGTCCAGCAGGCACAACTCTATTGCTTCTTTTATCCTTTCATTCAATTGATCGAAGGTTTTGGCCTGTGTATGGCATCCCTTTAGCTCAGGCACACTAGCAACAAGATATCCCTCTGAATCTTTCTCAATAATTACTGTATATTCGGCTTTCATAAATAATTTGAATTTTAATCATTCACTTTTACAAAAATAGTCATTAAATTTCACCATTAGAATAAAAATCATTATGCTACTAAATGTTGTAAAGGCCGAATATAAAGAACAATACCAAATTTGCCTTGAATTTGACAATGGTGAAACAGTGTTGGTTGACTTGAAAGATGTAATCTTTAATGATCACCGGAAAGTTTTTGAGCCACTTAGAAATCCCGAATTCTTCAAAAAATTTAATATTATCCTCAACACTATCACCTGGGAAAACAAGTTAGACCTTGCTCCTGAATTTTTACTAAACTTTGGTAAAAAACAGCAGGAAAAGCAATTGGATTTTGTATAATCAATCCTGTGATAATCTATGGAAGTCAGAAACACCCACGGCTCTATTATCTCCACAGGAAGCAATAAGAGTGATATTTTCACCCTCGACCTCTCCTCCCAACATAAAGGAATCTACTACATCAAAATAACGCAAGGAGGATTGCAAGTGGTAAGAAAGCTGGTGTTGCAATAAGCTAAAGTCAACCGGTGAAAGGGCAGGACGCGAGTATTATTCACCGGTTGACTTGCCATATTTACATTTAATTAATTATGAGCTTTTCAAAGAAAATCATATCGCCCACATCAATCCTGATAAAATAGATGCCCTTTGGACGGGTTGAAAGATCAACCTTTCCGGGTAAATTCATCTCACGCAGGTAAACCTCCTCACCGTAGGCATTGAAAATCCTAACGTTTATTTTCCCAGCAATGCCTTCGATGGTGAAGGTACCATCGGTTGGGTTGGGGTAGATGCGGATACCGTTTGTCTGGACTTCGGTAACTGAGGCAGCACCGGCTTTTATTCCGATGATCTTCGATAAACCGTTTTCGGCGAATAAGCCCATGTTGGGCATGGAAGCATCATAAGTAACCTGCACCTGTGAATCATTCCCTTCAGAAGCCTTGTAAACCTTAAACTGCATGGTTTCGCCACCGGCAAACCCTGTTGTGGATTCAAGGGTGAAATCGTTGCCATAGGCCACCAACAACAAGTTATTCCTGGAATCGTCAATTTGACTCATTCCGGCACACAATCCTTCAGCATTGAAAACACCGATAAAATCTTCCGGTGAAAATGCACTTAGTGCCGATCTTTCAACAGAGATCAAGTGTGGCGACCCTGAACGGATAAAGCTCCAGGGAGCATCCTGATAAACCTTTGGTTTGGCTGCTGTGTGATTTTTAACTCCTCCTTTCAGAGGATTGTAGGTTGCCTGCCCCGGTTGGGTCATTCCCACTAAGTATCCTTTACCGGGTTCAAGCACCTGCAGGGAGTTAATTCCACCTTCCGGCCAGTAGAGCAATTCAGTATTCAAATCAAAAGCAAAAATCAACCCTTCACCCAGTTGTGTAAAAATATCCATGGCCGGGTAAAACTCCTGGCTCAATACCGGTATGTAATTGGCACCCGCATCGAGACTGATGGTTTTATCTTCGGGGATTTCACCGATTACATCAATCCACCCCGGTGCATTCATTTTTATCTTGTAGGCCTGATAAACATCCCAGTTTCCAATGGTGTTGATGCTTCCGGATGGCCATAGAATACCATTATTACCCAACGCATATTCAAAGTGTCCCAAATAAATCTCGGGTTCAAATATGTCTATAATTGGGCTTGGATCTGGGGAAGGATCAGGTGTAATTGGCTGTACATAAGAAGAAACAATGTGCCAGGGATAATCCGGGAAGTCAATAGGATGTTGTGCTGGGCATTGAAACCATGATAATACTTTAACATTAAAAGTTCCATTAATAATGTTGCCACATGGATCCTGATAAATTTTAGGAGGAACAGCATTTTCGCCGTAAGGAATAGTATTATTGCCAATATTCAATTGGTTTGGAACTATCCAAAATCCCCAGTGCCAAAATGGAGGATCATCTACGCAGACTGTAACGTCAGGAATTGGATATATTCCCGAGGGAAGAACTGTAACCTTTCTTCTAACATTAGGGGTAGGTGGCCATGTCCAAGATGACCATAGACAACTAAGACAAGTATTTGACCACGCGCAATCAAAATAATGAGTACCAGTGCCAAGTGCCGATGGGTCGATGTAAAGGATACCATGCCAAAAAGGTGCTGAGTTTAAGCAAACAATTGTATCCAAACCAGGGCAATCAGGCGGTGGACAGATATCATAATCAACTGTTATGGTAAAATAGCAATTATGGGAATATCCCGATGAATCCGTATATTCATATAGCAGCTCAACATCTTGCGAATAGGATTCGTAGTCGGGTGGTGAGGGAGTTGGAAAGTTTTCACACCCCATTTTAAACTCATAATTTCCGCCAACCTTGCTTACAAACGGGCCTGAGAATACGCCCTCAATGAAACCAGGAGTTGACAAAAGAAGTGTTGTATCACAACAAACCGTAGTGTCGTTCGGGCATGGTGAACACCCAAGACAAATATTATCATATCTTATCTTTTCTTGTTGTGAACCCCAACCGGTAACATCAACCGTGAACATGATGCCTTGAATATCAGTGATAAATTCATACCAGTCCATGCCTCCACGCGACCATGTCCACGCACCATCTATACTTGAAGGAGGTTCTATCCCATCAGAAGAGGGTTTGATAGTAGCACGAGTATTTACCCATTCGCCTAATCCGGTCAGATTATTTGAAGTAAACTTCGCTAAATGCTGTGGATTATCATTACTAAATGGCAATTGTGGATCAAAACCTCTAAAAAGATAAATATAAGGGAAATAAGATGTGTTGTTATTCACTACATTCATATCCCAGCAAATACAGTTTTCATCACAGGCCAGATAGTTACCGCCAAAATTTATAGTATCATAAATCCAGGTACCTCCAGAAACATCTGTTACCCTCATACCGAGATCCCCCGGATACCCTCCTGATCCTGGTGATTCAATTACAATGATTGGGGGGCTGGTTATGACATCATTATAATCATTGTATGAAACAAAGCCATGAATGCCATCATCAAAATTTTCACAGGCATCAGGGCAATCTTCCTGAACATCAATGCAAAATACACCGGCAGTGTTTTCGCATCCATGATAGTTTTCAACAGCAACCGAGATTTCATA
>CAYNDN010000194.1:0-260 GCA_964395075.1 uncultured Lentimicrobiaceae bacterium
TTGATGATCTTGAGGAGAACCTTCACCTGCTCGAAGCCATTCTTCAGCCAACAGGAGTTTACCTCGTAACCGTTCAAAATGGAAAAGAAGTAAAAACAGTAAAACAGAACCGGTAAGAAGCAAGGCTGATTTCGGTTCCATTTTACTGTCATTGTTTTTATTTTTCTGGTGAGGTGAAAACCCGGTAAGCTTTTCCCGGCCACAGTGTGTCGAGGTTGTTAACTCCATATTCCGGCCAGTAAACGCCGGTTCCGGCCACT
>CAYNDN010000194.1:270-494 GCA_964395075.1 uncultured Lentimicrobiaceae bacterium
ACTTCTTTTATTTGTACCACACCAACATGCTGCCCGGCAAAGTCGTCAGCCGAAATATTGTCGTTATATAAAACAGGTACTAAATTCCAGCCGCTCGCCAAAGGTAATTGCGGCTCGTTGGTAACATGCCCCACAATACTCAGTTCCACCGGATTGGAAACCTTTATCATGTATCCGCTTTGTGCATTCCATCAATATCATAAAAAATCGCCGGTTGAGGTTTT
>CAYNDN010000194.1:504-8508 GCA_964395075.1 uncultured Lentimicrobiaceae bacterium
GTCATAAAATCCACTGTCATTGGCTATCAGTTCTACATTTTGGATTTGTTCACCAAAAATGTCATCAAAGCTATTTTGTTTTGGAACAATATAACTTGATATGCCACTCCAGTCTTCATCAATTTGGATGGTATGCGTAAGATTGGAGGCCATAAAATTGATGATGTCCAGGGTTAGCGAATCGTTAATATCGCCTATAGCGGTCATTTCGGTATAGTGTGAGTAACCCACTAAAAATTGCTCTTCGAAAGTGATGTTATACAGGGATAATGAATTTTTAAACATAATTTTTTGTTCGGCCAGCGATGGGATTTCCATGCTGCAATGGAGCAGGTTGAACAATGGGAATTCTTCATCGGCGTTCAGGTAAAAGTAGGGGGAGGCCTGGTTAAGTTCATCATCGTTATTTACGTGTCCTCCCTGAAAAGTTTGGTCGATGGCATCACCAAAGATGACCATGTTTAGGTTTTTCAGGTTATAAGCACCACTCATCGAAACCGTTCCTTTGATGGCAGGTTTTAATTGGGCAAAGTTCTCGTGTGTGGACAACAGGCTCACGAGATGGCCGCCGGCAGAGTGACCAAAGAGGAAAATATTTTGCGGGTCGCCGCCATGGTGGCCAATGCTATCGCAAAGCCATTGCAAACCGTCAGCTACATCATTAATGTTATCGGGATACCAGGCTGCTTTGGTTCGGTTTTCCTCATCAAAACAATTGCTGCGGTTTGGGCAGTATTGGTCGGCAATAAATACCGAATCGGAGGTGAGCCGGTAATCCACAATGGCAGTTACCCAGCCCATTTCGCCGGTAAACGATTGCGCCACGAACTTGTACCATGCAGCATATTCGTCAACCCACGCGCCGCCATGTACAAAATATACCACGGGTTGGTTTTTAAAATACCGGCTATCGGCATAAGCCCGGTAAACGGTTATGGTGCGGGTTTCATAGCTTTCAATTTCTTCATAGCGATCTCCTGCACGCAAATCGGTAATTAGAAATGCCGTATCGCCCAAAGAAAACTTTTTGGCATACACATCATGGGTTGTGGTCACACTGTCAAAAATGACCGGCGCACCCCAGTTTTGAGCCTGTGTATTTTCTGTAACAATCAGTGATGTGATGAGAAAGAATAATAAATAGCGCTTGCAGGAAAACGGTTTAAAATCATTACTCCCACCCGCTTCGCAGCAATGCAAGTCAGGGTTGGTGGAGATGCTGAAATGCAGCGTTGATAGTTTTCTTGCAAGCACTATAAAAATATTCATAACCTATTTATTTTGAATTGGTGAAGGTAAAAATAAACAGAAGAGTTAAACCCAAAGATGTCGAATGACATTTTTGGGTTTAACTTTTATCGCTGCAAAATGATTTTCGTTGCATGAGTTTGATCACCAATGATTAATGAACAGAAATACATGCCGTTTGGCAATAGTTTACCGCAAGAATTTTTACCGTCCCATTTGATGGAGTGATCTCCGGCTGATAGTTTACCATTATGTAATGTCCTGATGGTTTTGCCTTCTGTATTTTTAATAACAATATGAGCATGCTCAGGTAGCTGAAGTCTGAAATTGATTGAAATTTCTTCACTAAAAGGATTGGGAAAACTGTTTACAGGTAGGTCGTTGATGCCGCTTTTCTCCGAAATATTTACTGCGGTATTGCTGAACTTAAGAACAGTATATTCGTGGGTAAGAGTGCTGTTGGTATAATTGAATATATACCCGCCGTTAAAAACATTTCCATTGGAAGGATTTACGTCAACACTTGCACCAACCTGAGGGCCTATTGCATCCGGAAAGTTTTGCAATTGCTCATCAAGCAGGTACAGCCACTGAACATCACCGTTTTGGATATCAAGTTTCACTGTAAACCAGTCCTGCATTGTAGGCAAGGTGGGTGTAGGCGTTCCATAGGAATAAAATGCATCGAATGCTTCTCCGGTAGCAACAACATACCCTGATGGATCAAGCACAATGTCATAAATGTGATCCATTGCATACTTTTTATCTGGGTTTCCGTCAAAATTATATTCCCATTTTTTCTCCCCGTTTGATGCATCGTAACCTGCAATGCATATATTCTCAAACAATGCGTTAATATCCAATTCATTGACTATGGTACCAGCTCCACAAACTGTATTGGTGGTTTCATCGTAAACCAGGTGATGGCAATAATCACTTGTGTCTGCATATCCATTGATTGAGTTATTAATCCAAATCCATTCTCCACTTTGGGAATCAACCTGTCCTACTGCAAAATCTTTTCCTGTTGTTGTGGTATCAGGATGTGAAAAGCCACAGGCAAAAAGTTTCCCATCGCTTCCAAGTGTAAGGTTGTATGCCCATAATGGGTTATTCCATACTGAAGAAGTTCCATTACTCCAAATTTCATTTCCATCAGGGTCCAGTTTAAAAAATGAAGCCTCATAAGGAGATATGATATCGGCATCTACATAAATATTCGAGTTATCATCGGTAATCACATGATAGCCGGCTCCCATATCCCCAAAGAATTTTTCCCACAGCAGATCACCATTTGTATTTAATTTAAACACACCGCAGGTCGGAATATTGCCCGGTTGCGTAGTTTCACAGACTGCGGATACTATGATGTTATTGTCTGAATCCACTGTTACTCCCGTGCCATAATCCATATAGAATCCATTTTCCATTGCTAATGGTTTTGCCCAAATGGTATCATAATTTACCGGGTCATATTTAACAAGCAGTATATCAAAATAGTTGGGATTGGATCCGGAGCCGCACCCCCCAACAGCAAGTATATTACCATCGTTGTCAACAGTCATATCATAAATAAATTGGGTGTTAATACCAAAACCCAAACTGGTTACGGGTGTTATGGCCAATTCTTCTCCGGTATCAGGATTCAATACAATAAATGAGACGAAGCCAATCGTTTTGCCTGCGGTCACTATTTTGTGACCATTTTCCAGATAGCAAACCTCGTTGCACCCTGTATTTGTTTCACCAATTTCACCAAAATAGTTTCTGTAATTCCATTGCAATTCAGGCTCAATATAGGAAGTACCCATTGGTGACATATTTTCAGGGATGCCGGAATTAGACTCACCAATGGAGGGGTTTGCCTCGCTACCGGATTTAAAATCGGTTAAATACTGTTCTACGTTTCCATTTTGTACATAATCGTGGAGTCTTAAAAATTGTTGTGAAAATGTTGATGAGTTGCAAGCAAAGAGTGATAGTGTAAGAAGTAAAATCGAGTTTCTAAGTGTCATTTTTCTAAGTTTTAAATTTGTTAATGAATTTGTTTAATGAAATGATTGTATAATGCTTTGGATCTCCTCAAGTGGAGAGAATTCTAATCCTCATAAATAGCAACAAATTTTATTATGGTGGTATCCAAATCTGTTTCATCTTATCTGATCAACAGTTGAGCAGCTATGCGATGTGAGGCAAATTCCAGATACGATACATAAACCCCTGCCGGCAATTTTGTAAGATCGACCGGGAAGGAATGATTGTTTATCTCACAATTTCTGCTTGTGAAAACTATCCGGCCAAAGGCATCGAAAACAGTGATGCTGATCCTTTCGGGAGCGGGTTCAATATGAATGTTGATTTTCCCTTCCGATGGATTGGGATAAATTATTACCTCCGCGACTGTTGCAACAAAAGAATCACCGGTGGTTTCGGTTTCCAGGCTTTTCACCATCGAAATACCATGCCTGGCAAAGAGGTCTTGATCAGGCATTGATGCATCAAAAGTTGTATTCATGCAAAATTCTTTATCGCTGTAAGCTCTTAATCCAATGCGTTCATTCGTTTCGAGGCCTTGTTTACCTTCGGCAAAACCGTCATCAGCAAATGCTGAAACTACAATATTTCTGGAGTTTTGCCCTATTTGGGTTGCTCCCCGGCAGATATCATTTTCATCAAATGCGCCAATAAAATCACCCGGTAACAACCCGGCTCTTTTCCACTCATTTTCCGGAATTAGGATAACATGGGTGGCATCGGTTTCCTGAACAGTATTCCATGGATTCCCAATTTGGCCTGGGGTGGGTAAATGGGTTTGATGTTTGTAATCCGGATCGCCGGAAAAATTCATGCTACCGGCAACACCGGTATGAGCAAAATATGCTTTTCCCGGTTGCAGAAATTTCAGCGTTTCGATGCCGTAAGCCGGCCAGTATATCCTGGTTCCGGCTATTTCTTTTACGATGGTGAATTCACTCACATTCTGAAAAAGCAACTGGCAGGAAACCGGTTGCCTGCTGATGACCGGAATCAAATTCCATCCTGCAATTAATTGGACGGAGTTATTTTCCTGCTGATTGCCTGAAAGTGAAATACTGAAATCCTCGTTTGATTTAATCTTATACCCGGTTGTTGTGTTCCAGTTTCCGATGGTGTTGATGTTCATCTCAGGATAGTAGAAGTTTTCGAGCGAAGCCATGATCACCAATTGGTTTTGCCAGTCAGCAAAAACATCTTCAACATTATCATCCGAAATATCGATCCAGGTGGAAACCCCGCTCCAACCTGCGGGGATATTCAGGATTTGATAAAGCACCTCATTGTATGGTTGCTGAAAGCCCTGTGTAAGCGTATATTCGCCCTGGCTCAGCGTGTTGATCACGGGTTCGCCGGCCGTAAAATCAGTTTTAAAATGCTCGCTGCTGTGCGAACCGCCGAGGCAGGCGAAGGTCATTTGCGCGTTAATTTTTGTGCTACTTATCAAAATTAAGGCAATCAAAATGCTGTAAAAGAATCTGCTGTTTTTCATAACTACCTTCCTGTAAAGTCTTTTATACATCTCAGTGAAAATGAACTTGCCCTGTCATCCTCTCCGATAATAGTCTGGGTATCAAAATAATTATAATTTGTAAAAAAAGCATCTTGATCCGATCCTATCGAGGATGTCCAAAATATGCCAAAATTCCCCAATTGCTGGTAGCCTGATTCGTTGAAAAGCCCGCCCGGATGGGCAGAAAAGCCATAAGCATCTGTTGCTCCTTCGTTTGGATATTGCCAAAGTCCATCGCCATCTTGTATGTTGCCTGTGGATTTTAGTTTTCCACCGGCCACCGGCGTACTCCCCAGAAATTCGTAAAGGTTAGTATACTCATATCCCGTCGGCACATGCCAACCGGGTGGGCATATACCCTGCGATTCAGCCGCGGTTGCATATTGCATCAACTCATCCCAGGTATAGAGGCCGCCATAGGTAATACAGTTTTGAGGATCGTCATCGTAACACCGCTTTTCAATAATTCCGTTGTCGGCAGGCTGCGCACTACCGATAATTGGCTGTCCTACATTGATGTTTTCGGCAAACCAGCATTCCTCGTTCGCCCCTACTGCCACAGTTTCATACACCTTGCCATCCCGCACATCAACCACAAGGTCACCACATTCCCACTCGTTGCTACCTCCTTCAGTTTCAAATTGCCAAACCGGGCCTTCTGTTGTATTTTCATGATCATCTATTGCCACAATTTTCCAGTACCAGGTGGTGCCTGCATCCAGCGAATCCGGGTAACTGTATTCGGTTTCGGTCAAGTATCCGGTTACCGGTACCAGAGGTGTTTCCGGGTAATTATTACCAATAAAAAGCATATAACTAAGCGGATCATTCTCCGGATCGCTGCACGACCAGCTAAAGGTGGGATATACTGAAACATTCTGGGCACCATCTTCGGGCGTTGGGTTTGAAGGCTGATCAGGAGCCTGATTGGGCTGCCAGGTTTCATCGTTTACACACCGAACCGAAAATGAAGTTTGCCTGATATACTCTAAATTTCCGATTCCTTCAGCATCGTTTGACATACCCCAGCAATAGGAAATGTTGTCATCCATTAGCGATGAAGTCCAGAAATATCCGACATACCCCAGTAATCCCGAATTTCCAATATTGTTGATGTATCCGCCGGGCAATGCCGTAAAACCGCTTTCGTTGGTGGCACCCAGATTTGGAGCATACCAAAGTCCGTTGCCGGCTTCAACGGTTCCGGTAGATTTTAGTTTACCACCTGCCACATCTGATCCACCCAGAAAGTCAACCATCGTTTGCCATTCTCCCGTGGTTGCCACATGCCATCCTTCGGGGCAAATACCCTGCGAGCCTTCCCCGGTTTGATAGTTCATGAGCTCATTCCAGGGATAAAGACCGCCATACTCATTGCATTTAAGCGGATTGTTGGCATAGCAGTGCTTCTCGATTACGCCGTTGTCGGTGGGGTTATTTTGCCCGATGAGATACTGCCCGGTATTCAGGTTTTCGGCCATCCAGCATTTATCATCAATCAGTTCGGTTTGATAATATTTACCATCCCGATCATCTATCAGATCATCACCACATTCCCATTCCGTGGTTCCTGCTCCGGTGTGAAAAGCCCAGGGCTGGGTAAAAACCTCGTGGCCATGGTCGTCCTTTGCAACAATTACCCAGAAATATCCGGTATTTTCTTCCAGCAAACCGGGATCATATTCTCTTTCCGAAATGTTTGAAGCTACTTTTGGCCAGCTGCCCCCTTCCATTCCAAAATACACATCATAAACCAAAGGGTCGCCATCCGGATCGGAGCACTCCCATGAAAGCACCGGGTCGAGCTCCACATCCTGCTGATAATTGGCTGGGTAAGGAGAGTGTGCTGTGTCGGGGGGCAGGTTTTGCGGAGGAGTTTCAAATTTGATGCATCGTACCGAGAACCCGTGTTCTTTATGAAAGTGATTTCCACCGGCTTCTCCGCTTCCATTGGTAAGGAAATGGGCAAAGGCGTCGTCCGTTCCATTGGGTGCTGAAGTCCAGAAATAGGCATTGTAGCCAAGCACTGAAAAATTTCCTGCTGTTGGCATGCGTGCTCCACCGGGCAATGCAGTAAAGCCACTCTCGTTGGTTGCGTCGATATTGGGTGACTGCCAGTGGGCGGTTCCTGCTTCCTTGAGTTTTCCGCCGGCTACAATTTCTCCGCCAAGGGTATCAATCAACGCTTGCCAGTCGTCATCATCGGGCAAAGTCCAGCCTTCCGGACAAATGCCCCGGATATGTTGCTGGGTTGAATATTGCATCATCTCATTCCATTGGTAAAGGCCGCCATATTCATCACAGTTTGACGGATTGTCCTGGTAGCAATACTTTTCTATTTCATCATTATCAGTCATTTCCGAAGTGCCGTCAATGCGAATCCCCACGTCAAGGTTTTCTGCCATCCAGCATTGGTCACCGATTTTTATGGTCTGATAATTATGGTCGTCCCGTTCATCGGTAAAAACATTTCCACATTGCCAGTCGATTTCAATTTCCACAGGGATAATGTTGCCATCGTCGTCAATGGTTACCTCATATTGCTTTCCGCCCGGAGAGGTGAGCGTAAGGCTCCGGGAATTAAAAGCATAGGGCACACTCACAAAGGGTGCGGAACCCATCACTTCAAAACTCCCTGAATTATCGGGGTCAATGGCTGTTTCGAGCACATACACATCCACCCCCCAGGTTATACCTTCAAAATCACCGTAAACCACCATTCCATCGCCAATCATAAGATTGACCAAACCGTAGTCATTGGTTTGAATTTCGTGAACTTCGCGGTAGATGTTTTCACCAATGGTATCTCCTTTAATAACGGTAAGCCTTATGGAAGCAGGCTGATTGGACAGGATAGTACCGGCACTGTCCCTGATTACCACCTGATAGTTGATGTAAGGTGGAACCTGTGCCTGTAATAAGTTGATGATAATTAACAATGCTGATAAAATAAAAAACTTTTTCATAGCTTATAGTTTTTGATGATGTTGCAAAAAAAAGGATGTAATAAAAGTATAAAAAATATTTTCAACAAACTGCAAATAACCTTCAACCAATCGTTAAATATAAGATAGTTTAATAAATCTTATGGCACTTCTTTCGTGTCAGGCAAGTTGGGTTGGGTTAATCTTGACATTTCAATCAGCTTCGCAAGAGTAAAAATTAGTAGCCCGACCTTCCCCCGAAAGGGATGCCTACGGCAGATCGTC
>CAYNDN010000195.1:0-1524 GCA_964395075.1 uncultured Lentimicrobiaceae bacterium
GCTTCTAACGTGCCAGGATGTGCGCTGGCGATAGAAAAAATATTCACTGAAGCAGGTTTTCCGGAAAACCTTTTCCGCACACTTTTGATTGGCAGCAGCCAGGTGGAGGATTTGATAAATGACGATCGTATTCGTGCAGCAACCCTCACCGGAAGTGAATTTGCCGGCAGCAAAGTTGCTGAAGCCTGTGGGAAGCATCTTAAAAAAACAGTTTTGGAACTGGGTGGATCGGATCCTTTTATTGTATTGGCTGATGCCGACCTTGAAAAAGCTGCTTCAACGGCGGTGGTTGCGCGCATGATCAACGATGGCCAAAGCTGTATTGCCGCCAAACGGTTTATCGTGGTTAAGGATGTTCATGATGCATTTGTGGAGAAGGTAGTTGAGAAAATGAAGAACCTGAAAACCGGCGATCCTGAGAATCCGGATACGCAGTTTGGCCCGCTGGCCCGCCTTGATCTGCTTGAAGACCTCGATGAGCAGGTTAAAAAATCTGTTGCCATGGGTGCTAAATTGCATACCGGCGGAAAGCAATTGGATCGTCCCGGTTTTTATTACGCGCCTGCGGTGATCAGTAAAGTAACCCCTGATATGCCCTTGTTCAACCAGGAAACCTTTGGGCCGGTGCTTGCAGTGATTAAAGCCGAAAATGAGCAGCAAGCCATTGATCTTGCCAATAACAGCAGCTATGGACTTGGGGGATGTTTATGGACAGCCGATCTGGACAAAGGAACCCGTTTGGCCAGGCAGGTGGAGTCAGGAGCGGTGTTTGTAAATGGCATGACAAAATCTGATCCGCGCCTTCCTTTTGGTGGCGTAAAACGTTCAGGATATGGCCGGGAGCTTTCGCATTATGGCATTAAGGAGTTAGTAAATATCAAAACCATCTGGGTGGGAAAATAAAAAAATATCACATCTTTGCCCACGAAAAAAACAGAATTCAGATTACTAATTTCAATACTAAAAAATGAAGAAAAGTACTGTTTTACTCGCTGCACTCTCAGTGTTTTTGCTGTTTACAGGGTTTCTGCTCAAAGAAAATATTTTAACTGTGCCTCAGGAATTACAACGAATCATGCCTCAGGATGCTATCCCAAAATCTTATTCAAATGTTTTTCTTGACGATACCGGCAATATCTACTTTCTCCATGCCGAAACAAACGAGCGTTATTATGCCGCTGATATTCCCGAGTTCAGCTACAGCAGATTTCAGCTCGATCCAGTTGGAACTGATGCCGGCATCGAGTTTGATTTCCAGGATCCCGGCTTTAGTGGCTTGATTTACTACGGGCTTGTGGATGAGCAGAACCTGGATTACCCTCAGCCTGTATTTTTTAAGAAGCCTGCCGAGATTAATGGCGGCAAAGCAGTGATACCCATGGCTGCCCTTCGCGGAAAATATGATTTCATCGATTGGGAGGAAACGGGTGAAGCACTTTTGGGATATCGTATAGTTTTTGAGGATGGCACCCTGATTTATGATAGCCGCGTGAGGCTCAAAGGGCTTTTTCCTTTTGAAACCGC
>CAYNDN010000195.1:1534-2981 GCA_964395075.1 uncultured Lentimicrobiaceae bacterium
CTGCAACAATCATTGACGGGCCATTTCTGAACCAGGTCGGCCCTAATTCTGCAATTATCTCCTTTACTACAAATATGGAGGCACGCTCAAGTGTTGAAATCAATGGTGAAACATTTAAAGACCGCGGGAAAAATACAAACCACGAGATTCTTGTTGAAGGATTAAATCCATCCACAAAGTACGAGTATATTATCAGGGTGAATGATTATCAGCGGGAATCGTGGTTTAAAACTGCTCCCGAAAAGGGTTCGCGGGAGGCATTTACTTTTGCCTTTGCCAGCGACAGCCGTGCCGGAAAGGGTGGGGGAGAGCGTAATCTTTATGGCTCCAATGTTTACATCGTGAAAAAAATGGCAGCCCTGACGCTTGCCAATGGCGCTGATTTTATACAGTATACCGGTGATCTGATCAACGGATATGCTACTTCGAGAGATTACATGCTTTTGCAATTTCAAAACTTTAAACGCGGCATAGAACCCTTTGCCCACCGCATTCCTTTTGTTATTGGGATGGGCAATCATGAAGCGCTCAACATCAATTTTATCGATAATAACAAACTGGTAGCTTCCATAGATAAATTTCCGTGGGCTACCGAATCTTCTGAATCTGTGTTCGCGGAAGTTGTAGTTAATCCGGTAAGCGATCTCAAAAGTGAGGACGGCTCCAAATATGATCCCGATCCAAAAACGATCGATTTTCCTTCTTATGAAGAATCCGTGTTTTACTACACCTATGGAAACCTGGCCATGGTGGTGTTGAATTCCGATTATTGGTATGCACCTTCTCATGATGCCATTCCGATGACCTCAGGTAATCCTCATGCTTACGTAATGGACAATCAGTTTGAATGGCTGGAAAAAACCATTTTGAACCTTGAAAAGGATGCTGACATCGATCATATTTTTGTAACCATTCACACACCGGCATTTCCCAATGGTGGCCATGCACATGACGATATGTGGTACAATGGAAATAATGATGTGCGTCCCTACATTGCAGGAAAACCTGTTGAAAAAGGAATTATCGAACGGAGGGATGAAATTCTGGACCTGCTCATCAACCAGAGTAGGAAAACAGTAGCATTGCTTTGCGGTGACGAGCACAACTACAGCCGTACAAAAATCACCAATGAAACAACCATCTATCCGGATGATTATCCTCATGAGAAACTGAATGTTTCAAGAACTTTCTGGCAATTGACCAACGGAGCCGCAGGAGCACCTTATTATGCCCAGCAGCAACTGCCATGGAGCGACCATGTTGAAAAGTTTTCAACACAGTTTGCACTCATCTTTTTTCACGTTGAAGGAGAAACAATAAAACTCGAAGTCCTGAATCCGGATACATTGGAAAAGATTGAGGAGTTTGATTTGGTGAAATAGTGGGGTTGTGAGTGGTGAAGGGGAAAACGTATAGCTCGTAGCGCGTAGAGCATAGCGCGTAGTGG
>CAYNDN010000195.1:2991-3555 GCA_964395075.1 uncultured Lentimicrobiaceae bacterium
TGATGCGCAGCAAATAACATAATAACTTTTTAACCAAATAACGAATAACTTTCTTCCCGATGCGTATCGACATACTCACCATATTCCCTGAAATGTTTGAAGGGCCTTTTGCGCATTCCATCGTGAAACGCGCCATCGACAAAGGACTTGCAGAAATTTATATCCACAACATCCGCGAATACACTGAAAATAAGCACAGGCGGGTTGATGACTATGCTTATGGCCATGGCGCAGGCATGGTGATGACCATCCAGCCCATTGCATATCTGATCGATAAATTGAAATCTGAAAGAGATTACGATGAAGTAATTTTCCTCACACCCGATGGGGAAGTCCTCAACCAAACTCGGGCAAATTACCTGTCAACCAAAGGCAATTTGATTTTTTTATGTGGCCATTACAAAGGCATAGATGAGCGTTTGCGGGAGCACTACATCACCATGGAAATTTCCATTGGCGATTATGTGCTTTCCGGCGGTGAGTTGGCTGCTGCTGTGTTAGCAGATAGCATTATCAGAATTATTCCCGGTGTGATCAGTGACGAAACTTCCGCCCTTTCTGATT
>CAYNDN010000195.1:3565-8490 GCA_964395075.1 uncultured Lentimicrobiaceae bacterium
AGGATGGACTGTTGAGCCCGCCGGTTTATACACGTCCGGCTGATTACAAAGGGTGGAAAGTGCCGGAGATTCTCCTTTCCGGTGATCAAAGAAAAATCGCCGAATGGCTATGCGAAAAATCTCTGGAACGCACAAAGCAACGGCGTCCCGATTTGCTGGATGAGCAATAATCCATAACTTTGCCCTTCAGCTATGGAAAAAAGAGACACCTATAAAACACTGGGGAAGCGATCAGAAGGGCTGTTCAAGGACAAGGGCAGCAAATTCATTGCTCACGCCATCCCCGTAACTTCTATAGACGAAATCAAGCAGGAAATCGAAGTGCTGAAAAAGCAGTACTACGATGCCCGCCATCACTGCTATGCTTATATCCTGGGTTTTGATAAGGAGGAATACCGTGCCAACGACGATGGTGAGCCTTCCGGAACTGCCGGAAAACCCATCCACGGACAGCTTCTCTCGCATGATCTCACCGATAGCCTCATTGTAGTGATCCGGTATTTTGGCGGTACCAAGCTGGGTGTGCGGGGATTGATCAATGCCTATAAGTTTGCAGCACTGAATGCCATTAACAACAACTCCATCGAAGAGCGCATCGTAAAAAATCAGTTTGATGTGGTTTTTGATTATGTAGATATGAATGATGTGATGCGCATCATCAAGGAGGAAAACCTTGAAATAGTTTCCCAGGATTTTCAGATGACTTGCACACTGCGGTTTTCTATACGGCAAAAGTTTTCCGAAAAAGTTGAAAAACGGTTTGTGGACTTGAGAAAATTAAAAATCACTAAAGTATGATTTTGCCAAAAGCGACTGATATTTCCCGGTTAAAAGAAATCGCGAAGACCATCCGCAAGGATGTGGTTATGAGTCTGGCTGCATCCGGCAGTGGCCACACAGGAGGTAGCCTCGGACTTGCTGATGTATTCTCAGTACTGTATTTCAATGTGATGAACCATGACCCTGAAAATCCTACATGGGAGGATCGTGACAGGCTGGTACTTTCTATCGGGCATGTGGCACCTGTGTTTTATGCTGCACTGGCCAATTCAGGCTATTTCTCAAGAGAGGAATTATTAACCTTACGAAAATTGGGCTCAAGATTACAGGGCCATCCCGGGCGGGATCATGATTTGCCGGGGCTTGAACTTTCCGCGGGCTCCCTGGGGCAGGGCCTTTCAGTGGCTGTTGGAATGGCCATTGCGGCAAAAATGGATGGCAAGTCACACCGCATTTTTTGCGTGAATGGAGATGGTGAACTCCAGGAAGGCAGCATCTGGGAGGCGGCCATGAGTGCATCTCACCATAAACTGGATAACCTGGTTGCCATCATTGATCGAAATCTTCTGCAGATTGATGGGGAAGTTAAGAATGTGATGGAAATTGAACCGCTGAAAGATAAATGGAGGGCTTTTGGCTGGGAAGTTTTTACATGCGACGGAAATGATATTGCTGATTTAATCGAAACCTTTCAAAAGATTGATGAAGCTAAAGGAAGGCCTTCAGTGATCATTGCCAAAACCCTTATGGGTAAAGGCATTAAATCAATCGAAAACGATTACAACTGGCATGGCAAAGCTCCTGATAAATTGCAGGCTGAGCTGTTTATTCAGGAATTGGACCAACAATAATTCTGAAATTTAAATGATAAATTTTGTAAATAAAGGCGACAAACCCACGCGGGTTGGGTTTGGAGAGGGCGTGCTGGATGCTGCCAGACAAAACCCAAATGTGGTGGGCGTTGGGGCAGATATCACCAAATCGGTGAGCATGGATTTATTTGCCGATGCTTTTCCTGATCGGTTTGTTTCGTTGGGCATTGCAGAACAAAATGGTATGGCTGCTGCTGCCGGGATGGCTTTGTCAGGGAAGATTCCGGTTTTTGCTACTTATGCTGTTTTTTCGGCGTTGCGAACCACCGACCAGATCAGGATATCTGCTTGCTACAATAATGTTCATGTTGTGATTGGAGGAGCACATGCCGGTATATCGGTTGGCCCGGATGGTGCCACACACCAGGCACTTGAAGATATGGCAATTATGCGGGTTTTGCCAAACATGACAGTGATCTCACCCTGTGATGCAACACAAGCAAGAATTGCCACAGCAAAAGCTATCCTCGACCTGGATGGCCCGGTTTATATCCGCTTTGGCCGGGAGGCTGTTCCTGATTTTACTGCTGCTGATCCGGATTTTGAAATTGGGAAAGGACAATTGTTGAGCCCCGGAAATGATCTTACAATCCTTGCAACCGGCCGCATGGTTTGGGAAGCACTTCAGGCTGCAAAAAAACTGGAACAGGAAAATATTTCTGCACGTGTGATCAATATCCACACCATCAAACCCATCGATGAGGAAATGATCATTAATGCAGCAAAAGAAACCGGGGCAATTCTAACTGCCGAAGAACACCAGGTAATGGGAGGTTTTGGTAGTGCTGTTGCCGAGGTTATTGTTAAAAATCATCCGGTTCCCATGGCCATGGTTGGAATGGAGGATCAGTTTGGAGAATCCGGCCAACCGGCAGAACTGATGAATAAGTATGGCCTTTCTGCGGAAAATATCTATCAAAAAGCAAAGCAATTGCTCAAACGGAAAACCAGATGAACGATCTGGAGAAATGAAGGATTTTGAAAAAATTAAAGGCTCGATGTTGATTTACTGAGGGTTATTTGGTTCAGTAAACGGAATAGCGTTTTGGTTAGAAACAAGTTGACGTTCATTGTGAAAAACAGAATCATTAATAACTGTGGCTAAATGGATAATGAGTACATTTGATATTTATTAAAAATTCGCATGATGAGTAGAAAAAAGTTAAGACTAACAAACATAAATCTTGTTGGATTTAAATCAATAAATTCCAATGGTCAAAATATTCCTATTGGGGATATTACAATTTTATTGGGAGCAAATGGAGCAGGGAAAAGTAATCTTATATCTTTTTTCCAGATGCTTAATTTTATGACTACTGGAGCATTACAAACTTATATTGGTCAAAGTGGTTCCGCTGACTCATTGCTTTATTTTGGTTCAAAAAAAACAGCTCGACTAGTTGCAGAAATTACATTTTCGGACTCAACCTCAACGGACAAGTACAATTTTAGCCTCTCTCATGCTGCAGGAGACACTTTAATATTTACAGAGGAAACACTCGTTTGGAAATTTAATAATAATCCTAAGCCTTTCAAAATTTCATTAGACCCAGGCGTTAAAGAATCTGGTCTTTTTGACTATTGCAAGAAAAAAGAAGCAAAAACTGCTCGAATTATTTTCAATCTACTTAAAAATTGTCAAGTGTTTCAATTTCATGATACATCAAAAGAGGCAAAGATTCGAAATAGTGGTTACATCAATGACGGTGATTTTTTAAGAAGTAATGGAGGTAATCTTGCCGCATTTTTATATTCAATTATGAAACAAAACAATGGGGAAAAGTATTATGATAGAATAGTTAGATATGTAAGAATGGCAATGCCACAATTCAATGATTTTATCTTAAAACCATCGGCTCGGAATGATAATTATATTATGCTTAATTGGGTGGAGAATGATTCAGATTATTTATTTGGTCCACATCAAATCTCTGATGGTTCTTTAAGGTTTATGGCATTGACAACTTTACTGCTTCAACCACCTGCGTCATTACCATCAGTTATAATTCTGGACGAACCCGAGTTAGGGTTACATCCTTCTGCAATTTCTTTATTAGCCGGAATGGTTAAAACCGCCAGCCAGAATTGTCAAATAATACTTGCAACACAATCTACAAGATTAATTGATGAATTTGAATCTGACAATATTGTTATTGTTGAAAGAGATGAAGAAGATAGATGTAGCATTTTTAAAAAATTAGATAATGATAATCTTAAAGATTGGTTAGAAAGATTTAGCATGAGTGAGCTTTGGGAAAAAAATGTACTTGGAGGCAGACCATGAAAAAGTTCAAAAGGTTAAATATAACTGCTGAAGGACAAACTGAAGAACGATTTGTTAAACAAACTCTTTCGGCTCACCTTGGTAATTTTAATATTTCAACAGATGTCAGATGTGTACTTACGAGTAAGGATAAAAAGAAATGTTATCGCGGAGGACTAATAAGTTATACAAAAGCAAAAAATGATATTTTAACTTGGCTCAAGGAAGACAATAATCCAAATGTTAGATTTACCTCAATGTTTGATTTATATGCTCTTCCAAATGATTTTCCAAATTTTGAGGCATCAAAAAAAATTTCGGATGCCTATAAAAGAGTTGAATTTCTTGAATTGGAATTTGCAAAAGATATTAACGATGTTAGATTCATACCATATATTCAATTATATGAATTTGAAACATTGTTACTTTCAAAACCAGAAGAACTTGAGGTTGAATATTTTGAACATTCACATGCAATAAATAAACTAAAAACACTTCTCAATCAAATAGAAAATCCAGAGTTAATAAATGATAATCCGGAAACTGCTCCTTCGAAACGTATAATAAAACTAATACCTGAATATGAATGCAATAAAGTAAGCGCAGGTGCAACTATTGCTGGACTAATTGGTATTGATTGGTTAAAAAAAAATTGCAAACATTTTAATGACTGGATTTTAAAATTGGAAAATATCTAATCAAATGATAAATCAAAGATAACAATGAAACGTCAACAAAGTGCAAATGTAATGCGGGCGGGTGCGGTATTCCAGCGATTTCGCAATGTTCAACCACCGCGAATCCTTCTTTGACGGATGACGGTATTAAAATAGTGTTTATCCAAAAGCCGGCTTGGCTCCGTGCAGGTTTGACAGGAAACCGTTTCAAAGTCCCGCACTCCACTTGCACAAACCGTTGGGCACATATAGCAAATGATTCAGATCAATACATGAAAAAGACAATCTTATTCAACATTATTTTAGTAATTTTCTTATTTTTAAATTGCTCAA
>CAYNDN010000196.1:0-8257 GCA_964395075.1 uncultured Lentimicrobiaceae bacterium
CGGGCAAACCATCAGTGTGGATGGTGGCGTGATGGGTGGAAGTTTTGGGTAATTTCTAAGATTCTCTGTGTAAATACAAGCAGGGATAGCCAAATAAAGAGCAGAAGGACAACGAACTGAGGGTACTTCAAAAAAAATTGGTTGGCTTATCCTTTTTTTTTAATAGATTTGTGTTCAGTTTATCAGACATTGGTAATGATATATCTGTATCGCATGAAAAATGCAGATAAATAATTTAAAAACAACTGGTAGGAAACAGAATTATAAATTTAAAAATTGAAGAAATGAAAACTTTTAAATGTTTATTATTCGGATTATTAATCCTCGGAACAACAATTACTGCAAAGGCTCAAACCGAAAAGGGAAATTTTTTGATTGGCGGCCAAACATTGTTAAACTTTTCTTTTGATAATTCAAAATGGAAATCAGACAATGATGATGGCAAGAATTACAAACGAACAAATTTTATGTTTTCACCCAAGGTGGGGATTTTTGTGGTAAAGGGTTTTGCGATAGGTGTTGAATTACCCGTTTCATATTACAATACCAAGTATGAATCAGACACAAAATACAGAGCGACATCCTTGGGATTAGGGCCTTTTCTAAGATATTATTTCGGAAGTTCAAAAATTAAACCATATATACATGATAATTTTGCCTTTGGATATTACACATCAAAAAATGAACATAGCAGTGGTTCAATATTCGAAAATAAATATGTGTTTTTCTCAGGCAAGATTGGTGGAGGAGTTGGTTTTTTTGTCAATGAAAAAGTATCCATTGATTTAGGGCTGACCTATAGCTATGAATATGATATATCCACCGAAGATAATGATGATGGCCGCATTGATATTATCAATGGAATCGATCTTGAAATTGGGGTAATGGTGGTTTTATAAATCCATAAGGAATTTAATAAATTTTGGGGCTGTCTCATTAGATTGACTTCGCCACAAAATTACGGCCTGCCCCGAAATGTCATGGCAGGCCGTGCCATTTTCTTCATTTTTGTACTTTACCAACAGTCCCTGTGCAATTTGATGAATAATCCAGTCTCTCAAAAAGGGGGTTTTTCCTATTAGCGGAATACATTAAGTTTGGACTGTTACCAGGCAATTTTATGTTTTCTATCTTTTTTTGACGCTTGAAGGTCCTCCTCCGTCGTACGCTTCAAGGTCGATCATTACGATGACCTTCGATCGTCCGCAGGGCATCGAAGCGTCAAAAAGATGATAAAAGCTGCTAAATGTAATGTGTTGTTTTTAATGGAATTGCGGCATTGTGTACAAGGTGGGTTAAGTTACAATGATTGAGCGAGTTTCCTGAAAATCTCAGCCCAGATTACGCCATCCGATTTTTTCCCCATCCTTACGATGATGATATTTCTTGCCGGGTTGATGAAAATGTACTGCCCCAGCACTCCCTTGGCAAATGCAGAACCATCCTCCATAACCCGCCACTGATATTGGTATGGGTAACCCTGGGAGTCGCGGGAATCGTTTGTGATGCTTAAGGAATTTTTAACCCAATCTTCCGGCACCACTTGTTGTCCGTCCCAGTTTCCGTTATTCAGATATAACCTGCCAAATTTGGCAAAATCCCTGGCCCGGCCATTGATGCAGCAAAATGCTTTGATTTGTCCGTTGTTCTTTTTGTCGGTGCTCCAGGTTGCATCGAATTCCATGCCCAACGGCTGCCATATTTTTTCGGTAAGGTATTCATTTAATTGCGTTCCGGTAGCGCGTTCAATGATTATGGCCAGCAAAAGTGAATTTACGCTTATATAATTGTAAGCCTCATCAGGCGGCCTTTCAATTTTTAGTTTGGTAATGTATTTTTTCAGGTTTCTGCCGTAATAGTATTTGGCCATGTCGGCAAACGGATTGGCATAACCTTCGTTGAAACGGATGCCCGAACGCATGTTGAGCAGATGTTCGATGGTGATATCAGCAAATCGCGGGTCATTTTCAAACAGTTCAGGGATGTATTTCGTGATGGAATCGTCAACAGATGATATTTTGCCTTCGCTGATGGCAATACCTGTTAGTGCCGACAGAAAAGCCTTGGACACCGAAAATGATGGAATCACCGAACTTTCATCGTATCCTGAATAATATTCCTCAAACAGCATGGAGTCGTTCCTGATGATGATAAAAGCCAGAGTTTTATGGTCATGAAGAAATTTATTTAGGCAGGAAACTTCCTCTGCCACAGTGAATTTATCGGGAACTGAAAAATCGATATGCTCGTTGCTTTTATGGAAATGAAATGCCTGGTCTCCAATTTTAATTTCAACTGACGGGAATTTTTTGTAGTCCCCAACATCCGCAAAATTCCAGTAGAAATAGCGGCCAACATGACACGACTGAAGCAGGATGCTTATTACTAATAAAATCAGAAAACCTTTGATTGGTCTTTTCATAAGTGGGTATTGCTTTTAGCCGGCCAAAATTAGTTACTTTCAAATTGATCGAAAAGCATACATTTCGCTTTTGATTACTTTTGCTTCATCCAAAGGCTTAAATTATGATATTTCCAAGGAGCAATTTTATAGGTCTGATGAAGCGAAAGGCCGGGCGTCCACCCGGCGAGTTGCTTACCCCGACAGAAGAGGCCGGCGAAACCATCATTACTGTGATATCCTTCAATGAGCAATCTTTTACTAAGACAGTTGTTGACTCACCGGCTGATATTTCCGGCTTACTTGCCAGCCACACCACCGATTGGGTTCATATTTCAGGATATAAAAATACAGGTGTTTTCAGAGAGGTTGGCGAATTATTTGGCATAAACCCGCTTACCATTGAAGATGCACTTAACCATGAACATTTACCCAAAGCTGAGGAGTTTGATAACCAGTTGTTTCTTGTTTTGAAATCCATAACAGGTGGAGAAAAACCCGGCGAATTTGAGGTAAATCATCTTGGGTTTATTTTACAGCAAAGTTTACTGATTAGTTTCTCGCAGCATCCTGCCACTGTTTTTGATGCTTTTATCGGTCGCATTGAAAAAGCCGTGGGCAAAATAAGGCAGCGCAAGGAAGATTTTATTTTTTACAGATTGGTTGACATTGTTATCGATCATTACTTCGGGATTTTTGAGCACCTCGAGGAGGAAATGTTTAAGATGGAGACCAAATTATCATCTGACGAGCTGGATGCCCCGGCAGAAAAAATTGTTGCTGTAAAGAAGAATATCTTTAACCTTAAAAAATATCTGCTTCCCAGTCTGGAAGCTGTTCTCGCCATTCTGAAATCCGAAAACGGCCTGATAAAAAAACAAACCCATAGCTACTTTAGAGATGTTATCGACCACCTTCGGCACCTTATCCAGAACCTTGACGGATATCGCGAATCGGCAATCAGCCTTATGGAGTTGCACATGGCCAACAATTCCAACCGGATGAATGAGGTAATGAAAACACTCACCATCATTGCCACCATTTTTATCCCGCTTACATTTTTAGCAGGAATTTATGGAATGAACTTTCAGTACATGCCTGAGCTTCAGTTCAGGTGGGCTTATCCGGTTTTGATGGGGATAATGTTAATTGTTGGTGGTGGTATGTTTTTATACATGAAACGCAGAAAATGGTTTTAATTATGAAAAAGTATTCAGGGTTCTTTTTCTTTCTCATAGCGATGGTAATTTCCGGTAATCTGCATAAAGTCGCCGGTCAAAATTCAGAAGTGCCTGAGTTTATCCTGAAGGATCTGGATGGCTATGTGGGGGATGCGCTGAAAAATTGGAACATTCCGGGTGTTTCTGTGGCTGTGGTGAAAGATGGTGAGATTGTAGTTTGCAAAGGCTATGGGGTGCGGCATTATCAAAAAGATGAACCTGTGGATGAAAATACGCTGTTTATGATTGCCTCTAACACGAAAGCTTTTGTTGGAACATCACTTGCCATGCTGGAAAGTGAGGGTAAATGTAATCTCAGCGACAAAGTGGTGGACTGGGTCCCTGATTTCAGGATGCATGATCCATGGGAAACGAATGAGGTGAATATCAACGATGTGTTGTCGCACCGGCTGGGATTACGCACTTTTCAGGGTGATTTCATGTACTTTTATTCCAACCTTACAAAACCGGAGGTGTATGAAAAGTTCCCGTTAATTGTTCCGCAAAATGGGTTCCGGGAGCAATACGGATATTGCAACGCTGGCTATTTCTGGGCCGGAGAAGTTATCAAAAGCATTTCAGGACATGACTGGAATATTTTTATTGAGGAGCATCTCCTGCATCCCTTGAGCATGGATAATACAGTTGTGCTTTCCGAAAATCTGGATGAAGTTGAAAACGTGGCTGCGGCACACACCTTGCAGGATGGAGAATTAACTGCATTCCCCCACACAAACATCGATGTGATTGGCCCGGCTGCCGGCATGAGTTCTTCTGTTAGCGACTTGAGCCACTGGCTGATTGCCCAGTTGGATAGCGGCAGGTACAATGGCAGGGAGATCATTCCTTTTGAAGTCATCAAAAATACACGCAATCCAAGAATGTCGCAAGGCAGATCGGGGCATGTTTTCAATTCCAGTCATTATTCGCTTTATGGGTTGGGCTGGGGCATGAAGGATTACGAAGGCGTTGAAGTGATTTCCCACTCAGGAGGAATTCTCGGATTTGTAACAGGCGTAAACATTGTCCCTGAAATAAACCTGGGCGTTGTGGTACTCACCAACTCCGATGAAAACTGGTTTTATGAGGCACTGAAATGGGAGGTCATTGATGCCTACCTTGGTTTGCCTTTCCGGGATTATAGTAATACCTATCACAGATTTTACAGTAGCCGGCAGGAAGGCATCAACAAACAGATAGCAACTTACCGGGATACCGTGGAAATGAACTTTCAACCCTCCATCCCGCTCAGGAATTTTTCGGGTACATACCAAAATGACATGTACGGAATAGTAGAGATTAACAGGAAAGGACAAACACTCACCATTGATTTTGAACACCATCCTGACCTAAAGGCCACACTTGAGCACCTTGATGATGACCGCTTTTTGTGTTCTTATTATCCCTCACGCATGGGTACCGAAGTTTTTCCGTTTATCATCGAAAATGGAAAAGTTAAGCGTTTCTTCCTCAAGGTAGCCGATCGGTTGGAATACACGAGATACACCTTTGAAAAGGTTGATAAACCGTAATTCATAAATTGTATTTCGTTATTCTAACCTGCCCTATTCCTAAAAATAATTGTTTGCTTCCTAAACTCATAGAAAATCAACAGCCCCGTCATTTATGGCGGGGGAATAAAAATTTATAGTTATTAAAAGGCAAAATCCAGAAAAATGTACACATTTAATAATGCATTTTTCTGGATTTTGATTAAGTTATTGTTTGTTAATTATTTATCCCATAAATGACGGGGCAAAATATTTCCCCACTGTTGAATCCTCCTCTTAAAACTTTCTTGAATTATGGAGGCTAAATTTGTTTTGTGAAATTTACATCTAATAATAAAAAACCCTGTAAATCTTAATTTAACAATTTGAAAATTTTTCAGGATTTTCAAATGCTTGTGATTCAATTTTTTAATTCCACGCTCTGAAAGACGTGGCAATGGATCACAATTTTAGGAATTAATCAGGCTAACTTTACATTCTCCCTCTCCAAAAATATTCAGATATTTGAACCCTTTTTTCAAACAAAAATCAAATCTCAAATAAACTATTCTAAAATTATGAAAAGGTATTCCATTATTCTGATCTCATTATTCCTGTTTTTCCAGTCATCGATAATACACGCCGATGAAGGCATGTGGATTCCAATGTTGTTGCAATCGCTCAACGAAAAAGAAATGCAGGACATGGGCATGCGCATTTCTGCAGATGATATCTACAACATTAACAATTCTTCGCTCAAAGATGCCATATTGCTTTTTGGCGGTGGCTGCACTGCTGAGATCATCTCCGATCAGGGCCTCATCCTTACAAACCACCACTGTGGTTATCCCGAAATTCAATCTCACTCTACCATCGAAAACGATCTGTTGACCAATGGCTTTTGGGCCATGAATAAAGAAGAGGAACTGGCAAACCCCGGCTTAAAAGTTACCCGCCTTGTGCGGATGGAAGATGTAACCGATAAAATGAAGGAAGCCCTCAACGCTGACATGTGTGAGAAAGAACGTGCTGAAGCCATAAAAAATGCCGCTAAAGAAATCACCGATGAAATAGAAAAAGATTCACCATACAAGGCATCTGTAAGGCCATTTTACTATGGCAACGAGTTTTACCTGCTGGTTTACGAAATATTTGAAGATGTTCGGCTTGTTGGAGCTCCCCCTTCAAATATTGGCAAGTTTGGTGGCGATACCGACAACTGGATGTGGCCGCGCCATACCGGTGACTTTTCGTTGTTCAGGATTTACGTAAATAAAGATAATGAGCCTGCGGAATATGCCGAAGACAACATCCCTTACAAGCCACTGTATTCTATTCCAATTTCGATAAAAGGTGTGCAGGAAGATGATTTCACGTTCATTTTTGGATTTCCTGGCCGTACCCAGGAGTACCTGCCATCAGATGCCATCGAGATGATCACCCGGGTGCAAAATCCCAGCCGCATCAAGCTGCGCCGGCAGAAGCTGGATATTTATGAATCGTTCATGACCCAGGATCGGCAGGTTAGAATTCAGTATTCGTTGAAACATGCCCGCCTCTCCAATGGCTGGAAAAAATGGATCGGCGAAAATCGTGGTATCCAAAAGCTGGACGGCATAGAACGCAAGCTGCATTTTGAGGAAGGGTTTGCTGAATGGGTTAATTCGTCTCCTGCAAATCAGGAAAATTATGGTGGTTTGCTTACAGCATTTGATGATACTTACAATTCCATGACCGATGCTCAACTGGAATGGATTTACCTGTATGAAGCCGGTTTGGGAATAGAGATTGTGCGCGCTGCACGGTTGGCCGGTAAACTGGTTCAGCTATCAGAAATAAAGGAAACTCCGGAGGAAGAAGTCCAAAAGGAACTGGAGAAGGTGATTGATGGAGGAAAAGATTTTTATAAAAATTATTATCAGCCTATCGACAGAAAAGCTTTAGTGACCATGCTGACCAGTTATCGCGATGCTTTTGATGCCCATGAATTGCCCGGTATCTTTGCCCTGATTGATAAGGATTTTAAAGGCGATGTCAAAGCTTATGGAGATTATGTTTTTAAAAAATCAATCTTTGCCGATCTAACATCTTACATGGATTTCTTCAGAAATTACAAACAAAAGCGATATAAGAAAATCGAAAAAGACCCTGCATACAAGTTAGCCGGCAGTTTCCTGAATTTCTATCGCATGCACACCATGCCTGTTATTCAAAAGCTCAATGTGCAAATCGATAGCATGATGCGCATTTACATGAAAGCCCAGATGGAATACCAGCCCGAAAAGCGTTTCTACCCGGACGCAAACTCCACACTGCG
This sequence comes from uncultured Lentimicrobiaceae bacterium, assembly GCA_964395075.1. GTDB lineage: Bacteria > Bacteroidota > Bacteroidia > Bacteroidales > 4484-276 > SABY01. Next base: position 7,429 of record CAYNDN010000196.1, read on the forward strand.
CGTGGCCTATGGGAAAGTAAAACCCTACTATCCCAGGAATGCCGTTTATTACGAATACCAGACTACCCTTGATGGTATCATGGAAAAGGAAGATCCGAACATTTACGATTATGTTGTGGAGGATAAACTGAAAGAATTGTATTATGATAAGGATTTTGGCCAATACGGAATGGAAGAAAAGATGCCGGTATGTTTTATTGCGACCAATCACACCACAGGAGGAAATTCAGGTAGCCCGGCCCTCAATGCCGATGGCCACCTGATTGGACTCAACTTCGACCGCTGCTGGGAGGGAACCATGAGCGACCTTATGTTCGACCCGGACCAGTGCCGCAACATCATGCTCGACATCCGCTATATGCTTTTTATTGTTGATAAATATGCTGGAGCAGGACATCTGGTGGATGAGATGGATCTGGTGGAGTGAGAGGATAAAGGGTAGAAGTTAGATGGTAGAGGTCAGAGGTGTGAAGTAAGAGATGGGTTTTGAGAAGTGAGAAGCGAAAGAACGAGGCTAAATCAGGGTGCTTGTCGGCAAGCAACCTTACTGACCTTATGGCCCTCACACCGGGAAATGGCGATGAGTTTAGCTGGTCTAATGACGTATGCAGTGCAAATGACTACCAGTGACTCCGATCGCAGTGAGGCCAACAACACAAATCAACTCAATAACATAATAACTTCCTTATCATGAAAACAAAAATCACCAAACTCTTCAACATTAAATATCCCATCATTCAGGGGGGCATGATCTGGTGCTCGGGCTGGAAGCTGGCCTCAGCGGTATCCAATGCCGGCGGGCTTGGGCTGATTGGCGCGGGCTCTATGT
>CAYNDN010000196.1:8267-8480 GCA_964395075.1 uncultured Lentimicrobiaceae bacterium
CTATGTACCCTGAAGTTTTTGAAGAACATATCCAAAAGATCAAAAATTCCACCGATAAACCCTGGGGAGTAAATTTGCCATTGCTTTATCCGCAAATGGATGATATCATTAAAATTGTTCTGCGTGAAAAGGTAAAGATTGTGTTTACCTCAGCAGGTAATCCCAAAAAATTTACGCAGCATCTAAAAGACAATGGAATCACGGTGGTGCATG
>CAYNDN010000197.1:0-8472 GCA_964395075.1 uncultured Lentimicrobiaceae bacterium
GTTACTAAAAACAGGGTTGCGGTCTTCACCTTCAAATCCGGTTAGTTTCTGATATTTGATTTGTTCGATATCGTATTTCCAGATGTCACGGGCGATGGATGATGTATGATGTTTTCGCCAGATATTTTCGTAGCCTTTCCGGTCGTGGAATAGAATGATTTTTCCATCGCTGCTCATTTGGGCTTTTTCGGCCGGGATGGAGATTATTTGCCTGGGACGGCCTCCCTCAATGGGAACAGCATACAGCTCTGAAAGTATCCCTGATGGGAACATCTGATTTTCGGCTATATCCTGAATTGAAGCAGAATAAAGAATTTTTTGTCCGTCAGGGGTAAACGAATTGGGAAGTTCATTGCCCGAAAAATCTGTAATTCTTTGGGCTTTCCCACCATTTGCAGGTATGGTGAAGATGTCGAAATTTCCATACCTGGTTGATGCAAATGCGATGGTTTGTCCATCGGGCGACCAAACAGGACTGAAGTCGTAGGCGCTGTGTCTGGTTAAAGGGGTGGCATCACCACCCTGCGCCGCAACTTTAAAAAGATCACCCTGGTAGCTAAACACAATGGTTTTTCCATCGGGCGAAATGGCCGGGTAGCGCAGCCATAAGGGATTGTCGGATTGTGAAGCTGCCGTTGAGATGAGAATCATCATCAGGGCTGTGAAGGAGAGGAAGTTTTTCATGATAACAGGTCTTTAAAGTATTGTATGAATGTCCAAAAATAAAAATAAATACCACTATTCTGTGGCGTGTTCAATTACAGACGTTTATCGAGTTTAAGTACCATTTCATTTTTCCATCCGGCAAATGATCCATCCATTATTTTTTCTCTGGCCGTTTCAACCAGCCACAGATAAAAGGCCAGGTTGTGCTGACTGGCGATCATTGGCGCGAGGTATTCATTTGAAATAAATAGGTGCCTGAGGAAAGCCCTTGAATATTGCTGATCGACGAATGAAGTGCCGTTTTTATCGATGGGAGAAAAGTCGTTTTTCCACTTTTCGTTTTTCATGTTCAGGATGCCCTCGCTGGTAAACAGCATACCATTGCGCCCGTTGCGCGTAGGCATAACGCAGTCGAACATGTCGATGCCCAGGGCAATGTTTTCGAGAATATTTACCGGCGTGCCCACACCCATCAGGTAGCGGGGTTTGTTTTTGGGTAGGATTCCACAAACCAGGTCGGTCATTTCATACATCATTTCGGCAGGCTCACCTACTGAGAGGCCGCCAATGGCATTTCCTTCTGCGTCTTTGGAGGCAATATATTCAGCAGACTTTTTCCGAAGTACAGGAAAGGTGCTTCCCTGCACAATGGGGAAAAGGGTTTGGCTGTGGCCATATTTCGGGTCTGTATTTTTAAAATGATTGATGCACCGATCCAACCAACGGTGGGTGAGTTCCAACGAGTTTTTGGCATAATCAAATTCACAAGGCCAGGGGGTGCATTCATCAAAAGCCATCATGATATCTGCACCTATAGTGCGCTGGATGTCCATCACATTTTCGGGGGTAAACAGGTGTTTTGAGCCATCAATGTGGGAACGGAAATGAGCACCTTCTTCGTTGAGCTTGCGTTGTGCTGAAAGGGAGAAAACCTGGTATCCGCCGCTGTCGGTGAGGATGGGTTTGTCCCAGCCATTGAATTTATGCAACCCGCCGCCTTCTTCGATAACCTTTAAGCCCGGACGGAGGTAAAGATGATAGGTGTTCCCCAGTATGATTTGTGCTTTCACATCATCGCGGATATCTTTAAAATGAACAGCCTTTACCGTACCCGTCGTTCCCACCGGCATAAAAATCGGGGTTTGGATTTCGCCACGATCAGTGTTGATTGTACCTGCACGTGCAGCAGATTTTGTATCTGTGGTATGAAGTTGAAATTTCATGATTTGTAATTAAGCCGGCAAAGGTATGGGAATTAATGAAGTGGTAAGTTTAAACACGGTATTGTGCCATCGGTAGATCGTTTTCAATTTGGCTATAAGTACATAATAAACACAATATAAAGCCAAATTGAAGTTTTAAATTGGCTTTATCTAAAAAAATATTATATTTACAGCCAAATTGAAAACAGCATGAAAAATCTAATTGGCAGAGAAAGAGAGCTTTCGGTTTTTGACAAAATGTATAACTCCGAAAAATCTGAATTTGTTGCAGTATATGGAAGAAGACGGGTAGGGAAAACATTTCTGATAAGATCGGCATTTCGTGAAAAATTCACGTTTCAATTAACCGGCTTGGCAAATGCAACGCTGAAGCAACAATTGTCCAGTTTTCATCTGGCCCTGACCAATCAAAGTAAAAAAGATGAATATGAGTTGGTTGACAACTGGTTGGAAGCATTTCAACAATTGACGGTGTTTTTGCAAAATCAAAAGGGAAGGAAGGTGGTATTTATTGATGAACTTCCCTGGTTTGATACGCGCAACTCAAAATTTATTCAGGGGCTGGAGCATTTCTGGAACAGTTGGGCCTCGGGCAGGGACGATGTTTTGCTGATCGCATGCGGGTCGGCAACATCGTGGATGATCAACAAGCTGATTAACGACAAAGGCGGGTTGCACAACAGGGTAACCAAAAAAATAAAGTTACAGCCATTTACGCTCCACGAATGTGAAAAATATTTGGAATCCCGTAAGATTAACCTTGATCGCTATCAGGTTATTCAGCTTTACATGGCTTTTGGCGGCATTCCGTTTTATTGGGATGAGGTGGAGCCGGGACTAAGTGCCATGCAAAATATCGAAAAAACATGTTTTACCGAAACCGGATTGCTTCGCACAGAGTTCAATAATCTTTTCAGGTCACTGTTTAAAAATCACGATCGCCATGTGAATCTGGTCAGGGCACTGGCAAAAAAATCTTCAGGTTTAACCAGGGAAGATTTACTTAAAAATTCAGGTTTGCCAAATGCGGGAAGCACAACAAGGCTAATTGACGAGTTGGAATTGAGCGGGTTTATCAGGAAATATACCCCTTTCAACAAAAAGAAAAGAAACAGCCTGTATCAGTTGGTTGATTTTTATTCTCATTTCTATCTGAAGTTTATTGAAGGAACACAAAAATTAGCTGAAAACAACTGGATGAACTTTCAGGACACGCCGAAATACCGCGCCTGGAGCGGCTATGCATACGAGCAGGTGTGCATGTATCACATTAGCCAGATCAAAGAGGCACTGGGGATAAGTGGTGTTTTTACTACCGTTTCATCATGGAGAAGTCAAACATCTGAAACCGGAGCTCAAATAGATTTGATTATTGATCGTCGTGATCAGGTGATTAATGTATGTGAAATCAAATTTTCGATAAATCCATTCACCATCACAAAAAAATATGCCGCGGAATTAAGAAATAAAATTGGCGCGTTTAAAGAGGAAACCGGAACCCGAAAAACGGTTTTCCTTACGATGATTACAACGTATGGATTGAATCAAAACATGTATTCCACGGGCTTAATCCAAAATGAATTGAAGATGGATGATTTGTTCAAATCGTAAAATCTGTCCAAAGTATTCACAAATTCACGAGCCTTCAATGTTGGGTTTGTAAAATGGATCTATTTTAGAAAAACCTTTGTTTTCAACTTTATCCACAGATTGGATCAGTCAGGACTGTTTTTCTATTTTTCTCCTTAAATTCCTGTGAAATTCATTTATCAGTCGTTTATGAAAACAGGGATAAAGTATTTTGTCTCTAAGCTTTGAGGAGCTTTTAAAATAACTGCTGTGAACAATCTTTGTATATCCTTCCTCGGTTGGTTTAAATTTAAGCCGTTGAATGCCCTGGGTTTTGTTCCCTTCCAGGTAACTAAATTCTACGATTCCGTTTTCAGTGTCCTTTTTTATTATTTCGAATGCCATGGCAAGGTGATAAAACCCCCCCAGCAGTTCCAGGTCAAGAAAAATTATTTGACCTGTATCAATGCCTGGAATTTTATCTCCTGAATAGTAAATGCTATTTGTTTTTTTTGAAACAAGTAAACCAAACGAAACAAGTTTTCCATCCCATGATTTTGCAGGATTTGTATTTGTATAATTCATCCAAACCACAGGCAGGCTTTCTTTTATTACATATTCTTTTTGCTGGTGTTCGTATGTGGAAAGATCTGATGTTGCAAAGCAGGAAGGCACAAAATCTTGCAGGGTTTCAACACGATCTACTTTTTGCTGGTCAATGTATTTTTTAATCTGCGGGTATTGAATTAAATCATAATTAATTTCATTCACTGAAGTTTGCGAAAACATCTGGCAATAAATAATCACAGCAATAAATAGCCCTAAATATTTCATGTTGTTAGTTCTGTAATACCTGAATTCAAAACAAACAGGCCTACAATTGTACAAATTCTCTTAAATCCGACTTCAATAAATACTCCAGTTCCCCAAAATTATCCGCCCGGGTTTCGGCATATACAAACCCGAAAATGTGAAATTGGGTAGCATCAACCTTTCTTAACTCAAGCATCCTTTCCATCTTACCGGTAAGCTTTTCATAATCAAATGATTTAACCTCGCGAGCAGCTACGCCGGAATTGTTATTGAGAATAATAATACTGAAACGATTGCCTGAGTGATTTTTTAAGATCGATTCCCAATCTGGCTGTTTGCCTTCCATCACATATTCGTAAGGATTAAAGCCAAAAGCATAATGTGTGAGTTCTGCCGAAGTACACCATCCGCCATATCTCAGGGGGTTTCCTTCGATGGGCATTACTTTTCCGTTTTCATCAATCCTTACCTCAAGGTGAAGCGGGAAATTTTTTAAGCCTACCTTTTCACCAAGAAATTTCACAAACTCCCGAACACGATCAAGATTATTTCTGAGAATTTCCGGTGAGGTCGTGTAGAGCCGGTCGCCGGTATCAGCAGCATTTGCAAAAATGTGGTGCATCATGCCCAGGATTACCGGCTCGCCAGTTTCGTTATAAAATACATCAACAGTGTATTCCTCACCTTGAATAGTTTCTTCGATGATGAAATCTGAAATGTTTAAAACTTCTTTTGGATAGGTGTTTTTGATAATCTTAGTTTCATCCTGGATTTTAGACTTGACCTGTTCCCAACCTTTTTGGCTCTGCACTTTATGCACACCCAAACTAAAAAACCCAACATTGGGCTTGATGATAAAAGGGTAGGGAAATTCATCAGGATTTAAGTCATCCAGTTTTTCAGGGTCAACGATTTTATAATAAAAGTCGGGGTAAATCTCTGACAACACTTTCCTGAATTTGGCTTTGTTTTTAAAAAAATCCACTTTTTCAGGAAGACTCGAAAACCCCAGGTTTTTACTAATCCAACCTATCGAATTTTCGGATGAGGTGTAAATTGTATTGATCCTGCCATTTCTGTATTGAGTTATGGCTTCTTGTTCTTTTATAAAATGGATTCCATTTTGTGGCAGCAGTGTGGCGGAATCTGGTGTGGAAAGCACAGGGTATTGTTTTTCCAGCAATGTGTTCCGAAGCAATTCCGAAACATAAGGTTTATCAATTATCAACATAGTTGTATAGAATTTGGCTGCAAATGTAGAAACAAGATAAATTTATCAACCTTGTAAGTAAAATAATTTGGGGATTCCTAATTTTGCCACCCTATCATTATGGAATACTTAGAGGAAATATTGAATGACGATCTGTTACTTTGGCTTTCCGCCGGATTTGCCCTGGTGACCTTGATACAGCTCATTTATTTTTGGGGCCTCTTTTCCAGTCTTGCCTTTCATAAAATCAAATCAGTCCCGGGAAGTTATCCGCCGGTTTCGATTGTGATAACATCAAATAACCAGTTTTCTGATTTACGGCAAAACCTTCAATCGTTTATCGCACAGGACTTTCCAGAGTTTGAAGTTTTGGTGGTGATAGATAATTCGGATGATGGCACAGATGAGTATCTTAAGGATCTATCGAAAGAATATCCAAGACTGCACATCGTTGAGCTGAAGCAAAAACTCAATTGGTTTTCCGGGCGAAAATTTGCTTTATCACTTGGCATTAAATCTGCAAAGCATGAAATTGTGGTTTTGTCAGATCCTGCTTGTCGCCCTGTTTCGGGAAACTGGTTAAAAGCAATTGCGAATGCAAGGCTGGGCCAGGATAAAATTGTAATCGGGTACTCGGGCTTCCAAACCAAAAGTTCAATCAATAAATGGTTTCGGTTTACGGCCTTTTATGATGCACTGTTTTACTTGTCGATGGGGTTAAGCGGCCGGCCATTTAAGGCTTCAGGTAAAAACCTTTCCTATACGAAAAGCTTGTTTTTTGCCCATAAGGGATTTAGTTCTCACTATGCCATTAATGCCGGAGATGATGAACTATTTGTAAACAAAATAGCCAATCGGAAAAACACTGCGGTCTCTGTAGCGCAGGACAGCCATGTACATCAGGTTAAAAAAATCAGCTTGGGTATGTGGCTTTCGAATGAACGGGTACGATTGAAAATCAGACAACATTTTAGATTTCGTGACCGATTATTTTTGAGACTATTTGCCCTGACCAGCTTCCTGTTTTATTCATTATTTATAGTGCTGATCATTTTTAATGCGCCTCTTTTAGTTGTCTTGTCCATTTTTGCCCTTCGCTTTTTATCGCAGCTGTTAATTTTCGGATTGGCAACGAAAAAGTTATCTGAGAAAAACCTGTGGTTAATTTCCCCAATTTTCGAGTTGTTTTTAATCTTAGCTGATTTCTTTATTTGGATTTCGATATTGTTGGGCAAAAAGAACAAATGGGCATAAGCTACCATTTTATAATTATTAAAACATCGACCTAAAACAAGTTTCAATGATTTATAATTTTGATGAAATAATACCACGCGAAAACACCGACTGCATAAAATACGACACCCGTAAAATGTTTTTCGGAACTGATGAGGTGCTCCCTATGTGGGTTGCTGATATGGATTTCCGCACCCCTGATTTCATCATCGAAGCCATTAAAAAGCGGCTTGAACACGAAATACTGGGTTACACTTTTCGTGGAAATTCTTTCAACCAGTCTATCATTAAATGGATGCTAAAACGCCATGGTTGGGAAATCAAAGAAGGTTGGTTAACTTTTAGCCCCGGGGTAGTGCCAGCAGTTAATATGCTGGTGCTTTCTTTAACTGAACCCGGAGATAAGATTATCGTGCAACCGCCGGTTTATTTTCCGTTTTTTACTGCTGTAAAAAATAATAACCGCACCCTTGTAGAAAATCCATTAAAACTCGAAAACGGCAGATTGAATATGGATTTTGATGATCTGGCTCAAAAAGCGAAATGTGCTAAGATGATGATCATCTCACATCCGCATAATCCTGGTGGAAGCGTTTGGACAAAAGAGGAGTTAACCAAAATGGCAGAAATTTGCCTGGATAACAATGTGATCATCGTTTCAGATGAAATTCACTCCGACCTGATTTTCCCTCAGTACAAACATTTTCCGCTGGCGTCGATAAGTAAGGAAATCGCACAACAAACAATTACTTGTAACGCCCCATCCAAAACTTTTAACCTTGCCGGGCTGGCCACTTCCTATCTGGTAATTTCAAACAAGCAATATCTGGATAAATACAATGCCATGCTCAACGATAAAACCCATGTAAATATGGGTAACCTTTTCGGGCCAATTGCACTTGAAGCAGCTTATAAGCACGGAGAGGAATGGCTTAACCAATTGCTTGATTATGTTTGGAAAAATGTAGAATACGTAGCTGATTTTTGTGAAAAGAAAATTCCGCAAATCAAAGCGATCAAACCTGAATCAACCTACATGATCTGGCTGGACTGCCGAAAAATGAATCTAGAAGGTGATGAATTGAAAGATTTCTTCATCAAAAAAGCCGGGCTTGGATTTAATGACGGGCAAGTGTTTGGCACAGGTGGCAAGGGTTTTATGCGCATGAATGTAGCTTGTCCCCGCTCCACAGTTGAGGAAGCAATGAAGAAGCTGGAGAATGCGGTTAAATCATTGGATTAAAACGAAATTAGTCTTCTTCACCCTCATATCCCAATAACCATTTCCAGCAGGGTAGCACACTGATTTTTTTGTCTTCAACAGTCAGCGTTTTCTCCTCGTCATCAGCTATAATCAGGCCTTCTTTTAAATTGTATTGATCTAAGGCCTCCATTAAACCGTTTATCTCACGCTGCCTGGTTTTTTGATCATCCATCGAAACACAAACCTGAACAGCCGCTTTAACTACTTTATTTTCGCATACCACAAAATCACATTCATGTTTGTTTTTATGGTAATAGATTTCATTACTCTTTCTCCTCAGTTGAAGGAAGACAATATTTTCGAGTTTACGGCCATAGTTATCGCTAAACTGAAACGACACATTATTTGCCATTCCAGTATCGATGCAATAAATCTTTTTAGGGTTGGCTATTTGCTTCTTTAACGAATATTCAAATTTGTTGATCGTGAAAAGTAGGTATGCATTTTCAAAGAAGCTAATTTGTTCTTTCACAGTATTTGGATTTGAATATCCA
>CAYNDN010000198.1:0-1281 GCA_964395075.1 uncultured Lentimicrobiaceae bacterium
TACAACTAATATTCTGCCATAATTTGGCAGAATATTAGTTGTAAGTTTCTAAAATACGGTGCTGGCTATCGGGCTTCAGATATCAACAACAACCCGGAATCACTGATAACTTTTATCAAGAGAAAATTTTACCTTTGTCGATTAATTTTTAAGCGGAAACGATGAACAATAATAACACGGAACTTATTGATAATCTGAACAAAAAACTTGAAGGTTTATCCTCACAAGAGGTTCTTGAATACTTTCTCAAAAACTACAAAGGCAAAATTGCTTTTGCTTCAAGCATGGGCGCCGAAGACCAGGTTATCACACAAATGATGGCTGGAATAGACCGTGAGGCTAAAATTTTTACACTCGACACCGGCAGGGTTTTTCCGGAAACCTACGATATTATTGACCGCACCAATTCCCGCTATAATATCAACATCGAAATATACTTCCCTGAACGCGATCAGGTTGAAAAAATGATAAACGAAAAGGGAGTGAATCTTTTTTACGAAAGCATCGAAAACCGCAAGGAATGTTGCCACATCCGTAAAATCGTTCCGCTGAAGCGCGCCCTGAAAGGCCTGGAAGTTTGGATCAGTGGATTACGCCGTTCACAATCTGTAACCCGGACGGATATTAAACTGGTGGAATGGGATGAAGGCAACAACCTCATCAAATTAAACCCATTGGTTGATTGGACAGAAGAACAGGTATGGGATTATATCGAAAAAAATAATATTCCTTATAACAAACTTCACAATCAGGGATTTCCAAGCATTGGCTGTCAGCCCTGCACCCGCGCTGTTGAACCCGGTGAAGATGTTCGTGCCGGCCGCTGGTGGTGGGAATTGCCGGACAAGAAAGAGTGTGGGTTGCATGTGAAGGGGTGAACGTGATTGGAAGAAGATTGAAGGGAGATTGATGTGGAGATTGAAAAAAAGATTGATGGGAGATTGAAAAAGAGATTTAAGAAGATTGATGGGAGGTTGATGTAGAGATTGAAGAAAAGATTGAGGGGAGATTGATGTAAAGATTGATGAGAGGTTGATAGGAGATTAATGAACTATAAAGACCTGAAATTTAATTAAAACCTTTTGATTTTCTCAGCTTCGATTAAAGAATATCCAACTTTCAGATCAATTTCAGTAAATTGAGAAAAAAAGGGTTTGATTTTATATCTGTCTATTTTCAAAATTACCAATCTCATATAATCCTACTGATCCAAACAATCTATTTCAATCTTGCTCAATCTTCTTCAATCTCATTCAATCTAATTCAATCTTGCTCAATCTA
>CAYNDN010000198.1:1381-8469 GCA_964395075.1 uncultured Lentimicrobiaceae bacterium
AATCTTCTTCAATCTTCTTCAATCTCATTCAATCTAATTAAATCTTGCTCAATCTTCTTCAATCTTCTTCAATCTCATTCAATCTAATTAAAACCCTAATTTTGCACAATCAAAAAACATTCTACATGGCTTATATTTTAGGGATAGAATCCTCATGCGACGATACTTCTGCAGCTGTGCTTCAGGACACTAAAATGCTGTCGAACATCACGGCTAACCAGGCTGTTCACGAAAAATACGGAGGCGTGGTTCCCGAGCTGGCCTCCCGCGCACACCAGCAAAATATCATCCCGGTAATCCACCAGGCACTTGAAGTTGCCGGCATCAAAAAAGAACAATTGGACGCTGTGGCCTTTACGCGTGGCCCAGGCTTGCTGGGATCGCTGCTGGTGGGAACATCTTTTTCAAAAGCCTTTGCACTTGGATTGAATATCCCACTTGTTGAGGTAAACCATATGCAGGCACATATCCTGGCACATTTTATTGAACTTCCGGAATCGGAAAACAAAACTCCAAAATTTCCATTCCTCTGCCTTACGGTTTCAGGTGGACATACGCAAATTGTTTTAGTTAGGGATTATTTTGATATGGAAATTGTTGGCCAAACCATCGATGATGCCGCAGGAGAAGCTTTTGACAAAGCTGCAAAAATTATGGGACTCCCCTACCCTGGCGGACCGGTTATCGATAAACTGGCCCAAAAGGGCAATCCTGATAAATTTGACTTTCCCGAGCCCAGGATACCTGTTTTTGATTATAGTTTCAGCGGATTAAAAACTTCGTTTCTCTATTTTTTACGTGATAATCTGAAAGAGGACCCGGATTTCATTGAAAAAAATAAAAATGACCTCAGCGCATCTATTCAAAAAACCATCATAAAAACCTTGCTTAAAAAACTAAAGTTTGCAGCTGATAAATTCGGCACAAACCAAATTGCTATAGCTGGCGGAGTTTCGGCAAACTCAGAATTGAGGAAAGTTATGGAAAACGCACAGCAGGATTTTGGTTGGCAAACGTTTGTTCCACCTTTCCAGTTTACAACCGATAACGCGGCAATGATTGCCGTTACGGGGTATTTTAAATATCTGAAAAAGGAATTTATCGGGCAGGATGCAGTGCCTTATGCGAGGGGTGGGATGTAGGGATTTCCTGATTTGTTATCTGTTATTCGTTATCCGTAATTGCTGAGCGAGGCAAAGTCCCGAGAGCGAAGCGATTCGGGATTATCCGTTATTTGTTAATCTTTTTTTTATTTAATATGGCATATTTGGAAACCAACCTCAAAACCATTGCCCGTCTGGCAAAAAGAAGAGAAAACCAAAACTATAAATTCAGGGCCTTCCTGAAGATGCAGGATGATAACAAAGTTGATCCGATTGTACACAGGTTGCACCGTGAAATCACGGAAGCTATCGATTGCACAAAATGTGGAAATTGTTGCAAAACACTTCACCCATCTGTAACCAAAGAGGAAATAAGCAGATTGGCAAAAGCACTAGAGATTTCAGATGAAACATTCGGGAAACGTCATTTGAAAACCGATAACATTGATCATGAAAAATTTATGAGCGATTCGCCCTGTATTTTTTTAGATAGCAAGCGATGTTCCATTTATCCCGACCGGCCGGAAGTATGTAGGGAATATCCATTTACCGGTGAACCAGAATTTACCAGTCGTACTTTCAATATGATTTTTTATTATGAAATCTGTCCGATTGTCTTTAACCTGATGGAACAACTAAAAGTTGAACTCGGATTTTTTGACGATCAACAACATTTCGATTGGTAACCAAAAAAATACCCCGCATCGGGGAGACGCGGGGATTTCTCAGTTAATCAATCAAAAATGGAGATATGTGAGCTATGAAATCACATTCGGTTTACATGATCTAAGATTAGCGATTTTAGATCTGAGATTTTAGATCTTAATTCTAAAATCGATCATCTGAAATCTTAAATCAGTTTATTCTGCGTACTCAGCCAGTATGCCTTTTACATCATCCGGGGCAATACGGCCGTAGGTTTTTTCGCCTACCAGCACAACCGGAGCCAATCCGCAGGCACCCACACAGCGCAGGCAGGTGAGTGAAAACTTACCGTCAGCAGTGGATTCACCAACCTTGATGTCCAGTTCCTTCTTAAATTCATCCAGCTCTTTTTCGGCACCACGCACATAGCATGCAGTACCGGTGCAGATTGAAATCGGATGCTTGCCTTTGGGGATCATGGTGAAGAAAGAGTAAAATGTTACCACACCAAAAACCTTGGCCAGGGAGACATCGAGTTCGTCGGCAACCACTTCCTGAACTTCAGCAGGCAGATACCCAAACTCGCCCTGCACCTTGTGCAACACATTGATCAGGTCACCCGGATTATTATTGAAAGATGCGCTGATTTCTTTGATTTTCGCAACATCCTTTTCTTTAAGTTTTACTTTTATGCTTGACATGATTTAATATCTATTAAAATGATACTACTTTTTATTTTTTAAACCCATTTTCAATTTGATACTGTATATTTCGCGTAATTGGTAATTTGCAATTGGTAATAAGAAAACCACCGGCTATAAGCGCCTTACTTCTTTTTATCATTCAGGATTACCAGCTTATGCAAGGAATTGATGTAACTGTTAAGCATTTTACCAATCTGCTCAATCATTTCTACCAACTTTTCATGGTCTGTGTCACTCATCAAATTTCTGGAGTGCGCTTTTTGTGCATGCGTTTTGGTTTCGAAAAGTGAACCCCTTGAATAATATGCAAACTTGATGGTTTCTTTATAGAAGTATCTGCCAAAGCCCTCACTGACATTTGCAGCAACAGAATCAGCTGATCTCACGATTTGCTTTCCGAGTGTATCCTTATCGAAAAATGACCATCCTTCAACACTTTTATAAATCAACTCACCCAATTCCATGCTCAGATTATACACCCTCAAATCTTCCAGTTCCATATTAATCAGAATTTTTTCAATTAAACCAAAATTAACTAATTACTAATTTCCAATTACCAATTCCCAGTTACCAATTACTAATTTCCAATTACCAGTTACCAATTACTAATTTCCAATTACCAGTTACCAATTACCAATCATCAATCACCAATTACCCCTCATCTATGAAAATCTCCTTCTTCCTGTCGAAATAGTGGGTATGGAGCAAATGATGAGCCTTATCGCTCAGCGGTTTCCCCAGGAATTCCTTGTACAATTTCTGCACATATTCGTTTTCGTGTGATTTACGAATGGCTTTGCCGGCATCCTCCTGGTAAATGGCTTTTTGCCTGGCCTTCAGGATGGAAGTATCGCCGTGGATATAAGGCTGCCCGCCACCACCGATACATCCGCCGGGGCATGCCATAATCTCAATGGCGTGATATTCACTCTTTCCGGCTTTGATATCTTCAAGCAACTTTCTTGCATTACCCAATCCATGAGCAATTCCGATGTTGATTGGAAGTCCGTCGAAATCCACAGTTGCTGAACGGATACCTTCCATGCCGCGCAATTCTTCGAAATCAACTTTTGGAAGTGGCTTTTTTGTATGGACTTCATAGGCTGTTCGAACCGCAGCTTCGATTACCCCACCGGTTGTGCCGAAAATCACGGCAGCACCGGTTGATTCACCGAGGGGATTGTCGAAATCTGTTTCCTCTAAACCGTTGAAGTCGATGTTTGCTCTTTTAATCAAGTTTGCAAATTCACGCGTTGAAATTGAATAATCCACATCGGGATTACCATCAACCTTAAATTCATCCCGGGAACATTCGTATTTTTTGGCCACACATGGCATGATAGAAACCACCACCATGTCTTCGCGTTTGGTTTTGATCTGATCGGCAAAGTAGGTTTTGGCAACTGCGCCAAACATTTGTTGTGGCGAACGTGCCGTTGACGGGATATCCTTCATTTCCGGGAACTGGTGCTCAAAGAATTTCACCCATGCCGGGCAGCACGAGGTAAGGATAGGAAGTTTTACTTCTTTATCACCATTGAGGTGCTTGGTTAAACGATCAAGCAACTCGGTTCCCTCTTCCATGATGGTGAGGTCGGCAGCGAAATCTGTATCAAACACATAATCGAAACCTAACTCACGAAGTGCTGAAGCCATTTTACCGGTAACCAGTGTTCCGGCTTCCATGCCGAATTCTTCACCCAAAGCTGCACGCACGGCAGGGGCTGTTTGTACCACAACGGTTTTGTCGGGGTTAGCCAGATCGTTAATCAACTGGTTGGTATGATCCATTTCGGTGAGTGCTCCGGTGGGGCACACGTTTACGCACTGCCCGCAATAGGTGCACACACTGTGGTCGAGGGTCATTTCGAACGCCGGGGCCACAACAGATTCAAAACCACGGTTGATGGCTGAAAGCACACCAACTGTCTGCACTTCGTTGCACATTACTTCGCAGCGACGGCACATGATACATTTATCGATGTCACGGATAATTGATGGTGAGATATCCTCCCGATATGTGCTTTGCTCTCCCTGGTAGGGAATTTCGCGAATGCCAAGCTTATGTGCCAGGTCCTGTAGCTCGCAGTTTCCTGATTTTGCACAGATCAGGCAATCAAACGGGTGGTCTGACAAGATGAGCTGAACAACAGTTTTACGGGCATTCAGCACGCGGATGGAGTGTGTGTGAACCACCATTCCATCGGTGCAGTCGGTGGCACAGGCCGGAGCCAGGTTTCGGCGTCCTTCAACTTCTACAACGCAAACACGGCACCCACCCGGCTTGTTCTCGATGTTCAAA
Organism: uncultured Lentimicrobiaceae bacterium; assembly: GCA_964395075.1. Lineage (GTDB taxonomy): Bacteria > Bacteroidota > Bacteroidia > Bacteroidales > 4484-276 > SABY01. The sequence continues at coordinate 6,136 of CAYNDN010000198.1, forward strand.
TCACCGAGGTTCATGTAACACAATGTCGGAATATGAATACCTATCTGTTTGGCAGCCTGCAGAATAGTTGTTCCTTTTTCAACCTCTACCTGCTTTTTATCTATGATTAATTTAATCTTATCCATTTTAAACTGATTGTTTGATTAAACGATTTCAATAGCATTGAATTTACATTTCTCCATGCAGGCCCCGCATTTGATACACACTGCCTGATCGATTTCGTGAACCTGTTTCCGTCCGCCTGAGATGCAGTTCACCGGGCAATTTCTTGCACAGGCAGTGCATCCCACACAGTTTTCGGGGATCACCTTGTAGCGCATCAGGGACTTGCAAACGCCGGCGCGGCATTTTTTATCTTCAACGTGCTCAACATATTCATCCCAGAAATTATCCATGGTGGAGAGGATTGGGTTAGGCGCAGTTTGGCCAAGTCCACAAAGCGAAGTATCCTTGATCACATGACACAGGTTTTTCATGTTTTCGAGCAGGTCCATGGTGCCCTCACCCTTTGTTATGGTTTCCAGCATTTCGTAGAGCCGCTTGTTACCCACACGGCAGGGAGCACATTTACCGCAGGATTCTTCAACGGTAAAGTCTAAGTAGAATTTAGCTACCGAAACCATGCAGTCGTCTTCATCCATCACGATCATTCCACCCGAGCCCATCATGGAGCCGGCAGCAATAAGTGTATCGTATTCGATGGGTGTATCGAGGTGCTTTTCGGTGAGGCATCCGCCGGAAGGGCCACCGGTTTGTACGGCCTTAAATTTTTTACCATCTTTTATACCACCGCCGATTTCAAAAATCACATCACGTAGCGTGGTTCCCATGGGGACTTCAATCAGGCCAACGTTGTTGATTTTCCCGGCAAGGGCAAATACTTTGGTTCCTTTTGATTTTTCGGTTCCGATGCCTGCAAACCAATCCGCACCTTTATTGATGATAATCGGGATATTGGCGAAAGTTTCAACGTTGTTCACGTTGGTGGGTTTCCCCAGATATCCTTCAACGGATGGGAACGGAGGCTTGAAGGTAGGCTCGCCGCGACTGCCTTCCATGGAGTGGATCAGGGCGGTTTCTTCGCCACAAACAAAAGCACCCGCTCCATAGCGCATCTCGATTTCAAAATCAAAACCGCTACCGAAAATATCTTTCCCGAGCAGCCCGTATTCCATGGCCTGGTCGATGGCGATCTTGAGACGCTTGATGGCGAGTGGATACTCCGCACGGATATATATCAACCCTTTGGTAGCACCGATTGCCCAGCCGCAGATAGCCATAGCTTCGAGCACAGCGTGGGGGTCACCTTCAAGGATAGAACGGTCCATAAATGCTCCGGGGTCGCCCTCGTCGGCATTACAAACCACATATTTTTGATCTGCTTCACTTTTGCGGGTGATCTCCCATTTTAAACCTGTCGGGAAACCGCCGCCACCACGTCCGCGCAATCCTGAAGCTTTTACGATGTCGCAGGTTTCTTCCGGGGTCATATCTCCGAGAACTTTACCCAACGCTTCGTAACCATCACGTGCCAGGTATTCGTCAATGTTTTCAGGGTCGATCAAACCGCAGTTACGCAGTGCGATGCGGATTTGCTTGCGGTAAAATCCCATGTGTTTGCTATCAGGAACATGTTCATTTTTATCGGGATCGGTGTAGAACAGGCGCTCCACCCGGCGGCCTTTCAGCACATGTTCTTCCACGATCTCTTTGGCATCTTCGGGTTTCACCTGTGTGTAAAAGGTATTGTCGGGGTGAACTTTCACGATGGGTCCTTTTTCGCAAAATCCAAAACAGCCCGTGTTCACCACTTTCGCATCTTCTTCCAGTCCATGAGTGCGAAGCACTTCGTTGAGCTTCATTTCTACGGACTCACTTTCGGATGCCCGGCATCCTGTGCCGCCGCATACCATCAAGTTCATTTTTATTTGTTTTGCCATAACTTTTTATCGTGATTATTCGTCAATCGATTCATAATTTACCGGGATGATACCTTCTACCAGTTCACCATTTTTGATGTACTTCTCAATGATCTCATCGGCTTTTTCGGCGTTCACATATCCGAAAACGATGGGCTCTTCGCCGGGGCGTTTCACCTCGATGGTAGGTTCGGCGTACGAATAGCCCATATCGCCGGTTTGGGTAACTACTGCATCGATGCCGCGTTTGTCGAGTTCTTCGAGCAGGAAATCCATTACTTCTTTGGCGCCCGATGCAATGCCGCTGGTAGCCATTCCCACCTTTATCTGAACATATTTTTCAGGTTCGTTGCTTCTTTCCCTGAGGTTGAGCTTGCCTTGCAGCTCTTCTTTCTTTTTCCTCAAATCGGCCAAT
>CAYNDN010000199.1:0-8448 GCA_964395075.1 uncultured Lentimicrobiaceae bacterium
GGGTTCAACGATGTAAGTAAGCGAATTGGGGTCGTGGGCAATGGCTTCGTTAAAACCAAAGTTTGCATAAATATTGCTAAAATCCTGCGGAGAAATGCTATCAACGGGAACCACATTTTCGCCGTCAAAGGCAAAAGCGTGGGGATTGTTAATGTCGTGGTTTCCGGGAACAACAAAAACCTGTATGCCGTTATCTTCGAGCAATTGGCATTTTTCGGCCACATACTGGTGGCTTACAAGCTCGCCATCTTTGGTGAGGTCGCCGGGGAAAAGAACAATATCCGGCTGGATACTTAATATGGTATCCACAATGGCATCGAAAATAGCTTCGCTTTCGCGGATAAGTTTGCGGTCCATAGCCAGATACTGCTCAAGGGCCGGGCCATCGTTAATAATCAATTCCGACTTCAATAAGTGAAGGTCGGAAGCAACAAAAACCTTCAGAGGCTGTGCCATCGATTGCAATGGCAGCATCGTCCAGATCATTGCAAGTACAATCAATTGCAAAAAGTTGATCTTTTTCATGTGTGAATGATTTAAGTTAGTAAAATAAATTTCGATTAGTGATTATTTTGCGCAAACATATCCCTGCACTATTTCCTGAAAGTTACCTGCAGGTTAAGTAAAGGTTAACATAGTGTGAAAAAATGTGAAAATTGTTTAACCCTTCTGAAGTGTTATTTTTCTTGATATAAGGAAATATAAAACCATAACAAACGTTTAACTCCCCAATCAACCTATCACAAAATATATAAGCAGCCTATTGCCAAATCTTTACTTGTTTTTGCATTTTTTTTATTCACCAAAATCAGCAATAATGAGTATCAGGCATTTTTTTTCAGCAGTTTTTGTGTGCACAGCTTTTATTGCTCATGCACAGGTTATGAACCTCTCCCATCCCGAAAGCCTCCGCGGCGTGGGATTCTCAATTAAAGGATACAGTGGCGCTTCACACTATCACTCGCCATTAAAAATCAAATTAAAGAACCACACTACCGACCCCCAAACTGTTCAAATTGATCCCGGCCAGATCATGATCTCAAAAATTGAATCCAAACAAAACTTTGTGATTACCAAACAGGAAATTATCGCGCTGGCTCCAAAGCAGTCCCGGACAATAAATCTCCATGCCATGTGCATTGAAAGATCTGACGGAGCCCCAAATGATTATACCAGTTATGATCCAGGCCCTATGGCAGACTCAAACCTCAGAATGCTGGTTGAAAAAATTGCAGCAGATGGCCTTTACGGCTATGAAGCACAAACGGCAGTATGGGTCATGGTTGGTGATTATTCGCTCAACCAGATAGTTGGATTTGATACCACAGCAGTTCGTAATCTTGCCTATCTCGTTGCTGATGCTCAAGGAGTAGAACCGCCTCCCCCACCCGATCCGGATGATTATACACGGAACTATTACACAACCTCCTACACCTATAAAATACGAATGGGTGGTGAGTTTTCATACAACCTTTATGAAGAACGGGAAATTATCATTGCAATGTTTGATGTGGATGGAATTGTGGTGCGCGAGCTCTATAAAGATCAAAACTGCCCTGCCGGAGATCATAACATGGAATTTGATTTTGATGCCACCGAATACACCGACGACAAATATTTTGTGCGGCTGATCGAAGATGGGGAGATTATGCTGGAATTGGAGGTGAATGTTCCGGAGAGGCCGAGGAGAGGATAAAAGGACAGGTGGCAATTTTAATCTCAAAGAAAAATACCCATTTAAATGATAAAGGCGGATTTGCAAACCGCCTTTTTATTTTTGAATTGAATGAACAAGGCCGGTAATTTCAGTATTAGCAAACATATTTTCAATAATTTTGTGATTCTTTACTAACGAAAATACTTTTGAAATGAAAATTGATGTACTTAAACTTCAAATTGCAGCTATTCTGGTACTTTTTCCCTTCTTTTTGGCAACAGCACAAACAGACACACTTTTAACCGATAATACTTTCTCGGGCTTGAAATTCCGAAGCATAGGCCCCGCGTTTATGTCAGGGCGGATTGCCGATATTGCCATACACCCCGAAGATGATAATGTTTGGTACGTGGCTGTTGGCTCAGGTGGTGTTTGGAAAACCACCAACGCTGCCGTTACCTGGACCCCGATTTTTGATCACCAGCCATCCTATTCGATTGGCTGTGTAACCCTCGATCAGCAGAATCCAAATACTGTTTGGGTTGGTACCGGCGAAAATGTTGGTGGCCGCCATGTTGGTTATGGTGACGGGGTTTACCGCAGTGATGATGGCGGAAAAAGCTGGAAAAACATGGGCCTGAAAAATTCAGAGCATATTTCAAAAATCATCGTCCATCCCGAAAATTCCAATGTAATCTTTGTTGCTGCCCAGGGTCCCCTTTGGTCTCCCGGCGGCGAGCGCGGTTTTTATAAATCAACCGATGGAGGCCAAACCTGGACGAAAACCCTGGGTGATGAAGCATATACCGGAGTTACAGATATTTTGATTGACCCGAGAAATCCCGACCGCCTGTATGCAGCATCCTGGCAACGTCATCGCAATGTAGCGGCTTATATGGGGGGTGGGCCGAATACAGCAATTTATCGCTCGGAAGATGGTGGCGATAACTGGAAAAAACTTGCCAATGGTTTGCCAAACGGCAGAATGGGTAAAATCGGGATGGCTATTTCTCCCCAAAACCCGGATGTGGTTTATGCGGCCATTGAGCTGGAAAGGCACTCCGGAGGCCTGTACAGGTCGGATGATCGAGGTGAGTCCTGGAAAATGATGTCTGACCAGGTTTCAGGCGGAACAGGCCCGCATTACTACCAGGAACTGTATGCATGCCCACATGACTTCGACCGTATTTATCTGATGGATGTAAGAACCAGAGTGTCTGATGATGGTGGCAAAACTTTCAGGCGGATGAAGGAACATTACAAGCACTCCGATAACCATGCTATGGCTTTTAGGGCTGATGACCCAGATTATCTGTTGATCGGAACTGACGGAGGACTCTACGAAAGTTTTGATTTGGCCGAGAACTGGCGTTATATCGCCAACCTTCCGTTGACACAATTTTACAAACTGGCTTTGGATGATGCCGAACCATTTTACAATGTGTACGGCGGAACCCAGGACAACAATACACAGGGAGGCCCATCGCGCACCGACGACAGGCATGGCATCATGAACCACGACTGGAATGTGGTTTTGGGTGGCGATGGCCATCAGCCGGCCACAGAGCCGGGAAATCCTGATATTGTTTATGCCCAGTCGCAACAGGGATATCTGAGCCGGATAGACCGCACAACAGGTGAAGTGATCAGCATAAGGCCGCAGCCTGGTGTTGATGAACCCATCGATCGCTGGAACTGGGATTCACCGATCCTCGTGAGTCCGCATTCACCCACACGATTGTATTTTGCCTCTCAAAGAATTTGGAGGTCGGATGATCGCGGCGATAGCTGGACCACAATTTCAGGTGACCTTACCAAAGACCAGGAGCGTATTGAATTGCCAATCATGGGTAAACAACAAAGTTGGGGTGCGCACTGGGATTTTTATGCCATGTCGAATTACAACAGCATTACATCGCTTGCTGAATCACCAATCAAAGAAGGTTTAATGTATGCCGGAACTGACGATGGCCTGATCCAGGTTACGGAAGATGGCGGAGATAACTGGAGAAAAATTGAAGTCGGTTCTCTGCCCGGAGTTCCTGAAACCGCCTTTTTAAATGATATCAAGGCTGATTTGTACGATGAAAACATAGTTTATATAGCACTGGATAACCACAAATTTGGTGACTTGAACCCATATTTGCTTAAAAGTAATAACAAAGGAAAAAGCTGGAAATCCATGGCTGGAAACATTCCGGAAAGAACCCTGGTGTGGCGAATCGTTCAGGATCATGTGAAGCCTGAGCTGTTTTTCCTGGCAACGGAGTTTGGTATCTATTTTACCATTGATGCCGGTGAAAAGTGGATGAAACTAAAAGGCGGGCTGCCAACAATCAGCTTCCGCGATTTGGCAATCCAGAAGCGTGAAAACGACCTTGTTGGCGCATCATTTGGAAGGAGTTTTTACATTTTGGATGATTACAGTGCTTTGCGTAAGGTTTCTGAAGAGCAGCTCCGGGAAGAGGCCACATTATTTCCTACGCGCAGAGCATGGTGGTATATCCCGCGCCCTGAAATTAGTTTTGGCCAGCGCGGTTCAAAAGGTGCAGACATGTACCAGGCGCCAAATCCGCCTCATGGTGCTGTATTTACCTATTATCTTGCCAACGACCTCACAACACTGGAGCAGGAACGCAAGGAAAAAGAGAAAGAACTCGAAGATCAGGATATTCCATTCCCCGGCTGGGATGCGCTGGATGCTGAAAAACGCCAGGATAAGCCCGAAGTATTGCTGATTATAAGGGATGAAGATAGGAACTTTGTGAGGGAAATCTCCTGCCCAACCTCCAAAGGATTTAACCGGGTAGCCTGGGATTTGCGCGGAACATCTACCAATGCCATCAATATCGACAGAATTTCCAAAACGGCAAGTGCAGGCTTATGGGCAGGCACAGGAACTTATACTGCTACTTTGCAAAAGCGGATAGATGGTGTTGTGACTGATTTATCCGAACCGGTAGCTTTTGAGGTTGAGCAATTATATGACGGGGCCCTGAAAGGTGCTTCCGGAGAAGAACTGGCTGAGTTCTGGTCATACTATGGAGAGTTGAGAGGGGCTACTTCAGCCTTACGCCTTGCCCTTGCAGATGCCAACAAGAAAACGGATGCAATGATCGCAGCACTGAATCGTACCCAAAATTATCCACAGGAATTGTATAATGATTTACATGATCTGAGAAATGAGTTGCTGGAAATTGAGGAGCAGTTGAGCGGCCAGCCCTCCAAACGAGAAGTTGGCGAAAAGACAAGAATTTCAATCAATAACCGGCTGGGGATGGCATGGTCGGGTGCCAATTCAACTTATGGCCCAACAGCCAATCACCTGAAATCGCTTGAAATTGCTTCGGAAGAATTTGAAGAAATCAGAATTGAATTTGAAATGATCAGAAATCAAACCATTCCATCTCTCGAAAAAGAACTTATGGATGCAGGATCACCCTGGATGATGGGGCAACCTCTCCCGGAGAGATAACCGTTATATACATTGTAATGATTATAGTAAGTCCGAAATTACTGACGAAATTTCGGACTTTTTAAATTGGTGAATATTTTCATGATTTTGTTGTTTTGTTGGAAATTGAGAGGCACAGCCTCCGTAGAATCGGGGCAGGCCGGGGTCTTTACTTTTCTGCGATTTCCTTGATGCCTGTTGTTTAAACGCCGGCCTTGTTGTTGGCGAATCCTAACTGGATAGTTATGGTTTCAGGGTTTGCACGCCAAAAGGAATTCCAATGATGGTAATGATGGGTACATTGCTGGCGATGAAATACTGGATGGTTGTGTTGATTCCAACGAAGATCAGCCAGATCAGGCTTCCAAGATAATTCAGACAATTTTCGCAAACAAATCGAAAGCCTCGGCAGCGGTAATTTTTACGGTATAAAAAGTTCCCGGGGAAAGCTTCTCTTGTGAAGAGATCAGAATTTCGTTATCCACTTCAGGAGAATCAAATTCACTTCTGCCAATCCAAAAGTCGCCTTCTTTTCTGTCGATAATGATCTGATATGTTTTCCCGAATTTTTCTTCATTTAATTCGTGCGAAATTTTCTCCTGAATTGCCATCAATTCATTAGCCCGCTCTTGCTTAATTTCATCAGAAACATCATCTGTGAGCTGATAAGCCGGAGTATCTTCTTCATGCGAATAGGTAAAAACACCCAACCGCTCAAAACGGGCTTCTTCAACAAACTGCTTTAACTCCTCAAAATCCTTTTCGGTCTCGCCGGGATAACCAACAATCAAGGTGGTCCTGATGGCAATATTAGGGATTTCACTTCTGAGTTTTTGAATCAGGTTTCTGGTTTGTTCACCGGTATGTCCACGGCGCATTGATTTAAGAATTGGATTACTGATGTGCTGTAATGGGATATCAAGATAATTACAAACCTTTGGATTGGCCTTCATCACTTCAATCACACCATCCGGGAAACCGGCCGGATATCCGTAATGCAACCTGATCCATTCGATGCCTTCAACTTTCACAAGTTCTTTAAGCAATTGTGCAAGGGCACGTTTTTTATAATTATCCAGACCGTAGTATGTCAAATCCTGGGCAATAAGCATCAATTCTTTCACGCCCCTGGAGGCGAGAAATTTGGCCTCTTTCAATATTTCGTCAATAGATTTTGAAATATGTTTGCCACGGATCAACGGGATGGCACAAAAAGAACAGGTTCGGTCGCAGCCTTCTGATACTTTCAGGTAAGCATAATGCCCGGGTGTAGTAACAGCCCGTTCGCCGATAAGATTTTTTTTGATATCAACCTTGAGGGACTTTAAAATCCTGGAAATATCAGAAACCCCAAAAAATTTGTCCACTTCGTGTATTTCATCTTTTAGCTGCGACTTATAACGCTGTGCCAGGCAGCCCATTACGAATAGCTGGTCGATATCTTCGTTCTTGCGGGCTTCTGCAAAATCCAGGATGGTTTCGATGGATTCTTCTTTGGCGTCATTGATGAAACCACAGGTGTTGATGATAACAGTGCCACCTTCAACAACTTCAGGATTGTGTTCAACTGTATAACCTGAGGTCGCCAACTGGTGCATTAAAACCTCGGAGTCAACAAGGTTTTTGGAACAACCCAATGTGATGATGTTAATTTTTTGGAGATCGGCCAAAGGAAGGATTATTCTTTAAACAGCGAATCAACAAATTCAATCTTGTTAAAAATCTGAAGGTCTTCCATCTTTTCACCAATGCCGATATATTTTACCGGAACCTTAAACTGGTCGGAAATACCGATGGCTACACCTCCTTTTGCAGTACCGTCGAGTTTTGTCAGTGCCAACGCATTAACTTCTGTTGCCGCTGTAAACTGTTTGGCCTGTTCGATGGCATTTTGTCCGGTTGAGGCATCGAGAATCAGAAGGATTTCATGCGGTGCAGCCGGAATCACTTTCTGCATCACCTTTTTAATTTTGGTGAGTTCATTCATCAGGTTCACCTTGTTGTGGAGCCGGCCGGCAGTATCGATGATGGCCACATCGTTTTTATTGGCTACCGCCGATTTCATGGTATCGAAGGCTACGGAAGCCGGATCGGCACCCATACCCTGCGAAACGACCGGCACCCCTACTCTTTCGCTCCAGATGGTGAGCTGGTCAACAGCGGCAGCACGGAATGTATCTGAAGCACCCAGCACCACCGATTTTCCGGCTTGCTTAAACTGGTATGCAAGTTTTCCGATTGTGGTTGTTTTACCCACGCCGTTCACACCCACAACCATGATCACGTATGGATATTCACGCTTTTCAAAATCAAACCCCAACAGCTCGCCTTTGTCGTTTTCTTCCAACAAAGCGGCAATTTCTTCTTTCAGGATTGAATTGAGTTCCGCAGTTCCAAGGTATTTGTCGCGGGCAACCCGCGCCTCGATGCGTTCGATAATTTTTAGTGTGGTGCTAACGCCAACATCAGAAGTCACAAGAATTTCTTCAAGATTATCGAGCACCTCTTCATCGACTGTTGACTTACCGGCGACGGCTTTGGAAATTTTGGAGAAAACATTCGATTTTGTTTTTTCGAGGCCCTCATCGAGTTTTTCTTTTTTCTTCTTCGAGAAAACTTTAAATAAACCCATCTGGAAAAATATTTAAATTACTACCATACAAAAAAAGCCTTCCCCACCAATGGAAAAGGCCTTTCCTTATCCCGGAAAGGGACGATTAACTATTTTGCTTAATGGTTTCCTGAACTTTATCGTTAGGAACAATATCTTCTTTAAAGGTGTAATGACCGGTTTTCTTTGATTTCACAACGTGGATGATCTTTGTGAACTCTTTTCCGGCGGTTTGAAGTGTAGCAACTACTTTCTTAGCCATAATTATAAAAATTTATTTGATTTCTCTGTGTACTGTCATTTTCTTGAGGATCGGGTTGTATTTTTTCAACTCCATCCTGTCGGGGGTGTTCTTCTTGTTTTTGGTAGTGATGTACCTTGAAGTACCCGGCTGTCCGCTGTTCTTGTGCTCAGTGCATTCCAGGATTACCTGTACCCTTGCGTCTTTACTTTTCTTTGCCATTTTCTGTTTACCTTTATATTTTTCAGGGGCGCAAAAGTAAAAACTTTTTTATTATCAGCCAAGAATTCAGTGTTTTTTTCACAAGTAAAAATCTGTAGACCAACTAGCCTGCTTACCTCAGATTTACGGTTTCTGTTGCTTTATCCTTTTGCATTAGCATCCCCCGGCTACATTTCGTCCACAATTCATAGCCTATTTGTGGTTATAACCGGGCTACATCAAAACATACTTTCTTTTGTTCTATTTTCATTTTTTTATTTTTA